>JADGOZ010000038.1 GCA_017882705.1 Candidatus Nanopelagicales bacterium
CGGACTCCCTGCACTCGGCGGTCGTCGAGATCATCGTGAAGAAGAACGCCCGGGTGCGGTACACGACCATCCAGAACTGGTCGAACAACGTCTACAACCTCGTCACCAAGCGGGCGACGGCGGCCGAGGGCGCGACCATGGAGTGGATCGACGGGAACATCGGCTCGAAGGTGACGATGAAGTACCCCGCCGTCTACCTCCTGGGCGAGCACGCCAAGGGCGAGACGCTGTCCGTCGCGTTCGCCGGCGAGGGCCAGCACCAGGACGCGGGCGCCAAGATGGTCCACTGCGCGCCGCACACGTCCTCGACGATCGTCTCCAAGTCGGTCGCTCGCGGTGGTGGCCGCACCTCCTACCGCGGCCTCGTCCAGGTGCAGGAGGGCGCGTACGGCTCGCGCTCCACGGTCCGCTGCGACGCCCTGCTGGTCGACGACATCAGCCGGTCCGACACCTACCCCTACGTCGACGTGCGCGAGGACGACGTCTCGATGGGGCACGAGGCCACGGTCTCCAAGGTGTCCGAGGAGCAGCTCTTCTACCTGATGAGCCGCGGCATGACGGAGGAGGAGGCCATGGCGATGATCGTCCGTGGCTTCGTCGAGCCGATCGCCCGCGAGCTGCCGATGGAGTACGCGCTCGAGCTCAACCGGCTCATCGAGCTCCAGATGGAAGGGGCCGTGGGCTGATGGGCGTCTCCCACCGGGTCAGCGAGGACGTCCGGCCGGTCGCGGTCGAGTCGTTCGACCTCGCGGACCATCCCGTCCCGCAGGGCCGCGAGGAGGAGTGGCGGTTCACCCCGCTCTCCCGGCTCCGCGGCCTGCACGACGGCACCGCCGCCGCCTCGGCCGCATCCGGGGGCGCGCAGGGCAAGGTCGTCGTCGAGATCGACGCCGCCCCCGAGGTGGTCGTGGAGACCGTCGACCGCACCGACCCCCGGCTGGGCCGGACCGGGACCCCGCTCGACCGGGTCTCCGCGCAGGCCTGGGCCGCGTTCGACCGCGCTGTCGTCCTGACCGTCCCGCGCGAGGCGGTGGCGAGCCGCCCGACGGTGGTCACCCGTCGGGGCGAGGGCGTCGACGGCGCCGTCTTCGGTCACCTGCTCGTCGAGGTCGAGGCGTTCGCCAGCGCGGTCGTCGTGATCGACCACGTCGGCTCGGCGACCTACGCGGACAACCTCGAGATCTCGCTGGGCGACAGCGCCCAGCTGACCCTGGTGAGCCTGCAGGAGTGGGCCGACGACGCCGTGCACCTGTCCAGCCACCGGGCCCGGGTGGGGCGTGACGCCCGGCTGCGGCACATCACGGTCAGCCTCGGGGGAGACCTCGTGCGCATCCACCCGGTCGTCGAGTACGCCGGTCCCGGCGGCGACGCCGAGCTCCTCGGGCTGTACTTCGCCGACGCCGGGCAGCACCTCGAGCACCGGCTGTTCGTCGACCACGCCGTTCCGCACTGCCGGAGCAACGTCACGTACAAGGGCGCGCTTCAGGGGCAGGACGCGCACACGGTGTGGATCGGTGACGTGCTGATCCGGCACGACGCCGTGGGCACCGACACGTACGAGCAGAACCGCAACCTCGTGCTCACCGACGGCGCGCGGGCCGACTCGGTCCCGAACCTGGAGATCGAGACCGGCGAGATCGTCGGCGCGGGTCACGCCAGCACCACGGGACGATTCGACGACGAGCAGCTGTTCTACCTGCAGGCCCGGGGGATCCCCGAGGAGGACGCCCGCCGCCTGGTGGTCCGTGGCTTCTTCGCCGACCTGCTCGCTCGGATCGGCATCGACGAGCTGGAAGACCGACTCATCGCCGCAGTTGACACCGAACTCGAAAGGGCCGGCTCGTGACCGACTACGCAAGGGCGTGCCCGCTGGCCGACCTCTCCGAGGGCAGCGCCACGCGCGTCGAGATCGACGGCGTCCCGGTGTGCCTGGTGCTCACCGAGGGCGAGGTGCACGCCATCAGCGACATCTGCTCGCACGCGGACGTCTCGCTGTCCGAGGGCGACGTCGACGGCCTGACGATCGAGTGCTGGCTGCACGGCTCGGCGTTCGACCTCGTCACGGGTCAGCCGACCAGCCTGCCCGCGACCCGGCCCGTGCCCGTGTACCCCGTGAAGATCGAAGGCGACGAGGTCCTCGTCGCCGTCACCGAGAAGAGCTGAGGCACCGCATGTCTGCCCTGGAGATCCGGGACCTGCACGTCACCGTCGAGACCGAGGACGGCCCGCGCGAGATCCTCACCGGCGTCGACCTCACGGTCCGCACCGGCGAGACGCACGCGATCATGGGCCCCAACGGCTCCGGCAAGTCCACCCTGGCGTACTCGATCGCCGGCCACCCCAAGTACACCGTGACGCGGGGCTCGGTCACCCTGGACGGCGAGGACATCCTCGCGATGACGGTCGACCAGCGGGCCCGCGCCGGCCTGTTCCTCGCGATGCAGTACCCGGTGGAGATCCCGGGCGTGTCGGTGTCGAACTTCCTGCGCACCGCGGCCACCGCGGTGAACGGCGAGGCGCCCAAGCTCCGCACCTGGGTCAAGGAGGTCAACGCCGCGATGGAGCGGCTGGCCATCGACCCGGCGTTCGCCACGCGCAACGTCAACGAGGGCTTCTCCGGCGGCGAGAAGAAGCGCCACGAGATCCTGCAGCTCGAGCTCCTCAAGCCCCGCTTCGCGATCCTCGACGAGACCGACTCCGGGCTCGACGTCGACGCCCTCAAGGTCGTCTCCGAGGGCGTGAACCGGGTCCGCGAGAGCGGTGCGGTCGGCACGCTGCTGATCACGCACTACACCCGGATCCTGCGGTACATCACGCCCGACTTCGTGCACGTGTTCGCCGGCGGGAAGATCGTCGAGGAGGGCGGGCCCGAGCTCGCCGACCAGCTCGAGTCCGAGGGCTACGAGCGCTTCGTCAAGGCGGGCGCGGGGGCGTGAGCGCAGACGTGGCCGGCTCGCTGTCGGTCGTCCGGCCGGAGCTGGACGTCTCCTTCGACGTCGCGGCGGTGAAGGCCGACTTCCCGATCCTGTCGCGCACCGTGCGCGGCGGGCACCGGCTGGTGTACCTCGACAGCGGGGCGACCTCGCAGAAGCCCCGGCAGGTGCTGGACGCCGAGCGGAGCTACTACGAGCAGCACAACGCCGCCGTGCACCGTGGCGCGCACCAGCTCGCCGAGGAGGCCACCGACGACTACGAGGCCGCCCGGGCGACCATCTCCGCGTTCATCGGCGCGCCGGCCGACGAGATCGTCTTCACCAAGAACGCCACCGAGGGCATCAACCTCGTGGCCTACGCGATGTCGAACGCCGCCACCTCGGGCGCCGAGTCCGCCCGCTTCGTGGTCGGTCCGGGCGACTCGATCGTGGTGACCGAGATGGAGCACCACGCGAACCTCGTCCCGTGGCAGATGCTCGCGCAGCGCACCGGCGCGACGCTGCGCTGGCTGAGCCTGACCGACGACGGCCGGCTGGACCTCGACGACCTCGACACCGTGGTCGACGGCTCCACCAAGCTCCTCGCCTTCACCCACCAGTCGAACGTCCTCGGCACGGTGAACCCCGTGGACGTGCTCGTCGCCCGCGCCCGCGAGGTCGGGGCCCTCGTGCTGGTCGACGCCTGCCAGTCCGTCCCGCACCAGCCGGTGGACGTCGCGGCGCTGGGCGCGGACTTCGTGGTCTTCTCCGGCCACAAGATGCTCGGTCCGACCGGGATCGGCGTGCTGTGGGGCAGGTACGACCTGCTCGCCGCGATGCCGCCGTTCCTCACCGGAGGCTCGATGATCGAGGTCGTCCGGATGGAGGGCACCACGTTCACGGTGCCGCCGCAGCGGTTCGAGGCCGGCGTGCCGAACACGGCGCAGGCGATCGGTCTCGGCGCGGCCTGCGACTACCTCAGCGCGCTCGGCGGAGGCGCCGGGATGGCTGCCGTCGCTGCGCACGAGCACCACCTGACCGGGCTGGCCCTCTCCCAGCTCGGGGAGATCCCGGGCGTGCGCATCATCGGCCCGGCCACGACGGAGGCCCGCGGCGGTGCCGTCTCGTTCGTGGTCGACGGCATCCACCCGCACGACGTCGGGCAGGTCCTCGACGACCGGGGCGTGGAGGTCCGGGTCGGGCACCACTGCGCCTGGCCGCTGACCCGTCGCTACGGCGTCCCGGCGACGACGCGTGCGTCCTTCTACCTGTACAACGACGACGCGGACGTCGCGGCGCTGGTGTCCGCGGTACGGCACGCGCAGACGTTCTTCCAGGTGGCCTGATGGAGCTCGAGGCGCTGTACCAGGAGATCATCCTGGACCACTACCGGCACCCCCACCACAAGGGGCTCCAGGCGGAGTTCGACGCCGAGGTGCACCACGTGAACCCCACCTGCGGCGACGAGGTGACGGTGCGGGTGTCGCTCGGCACGGACGGCGCGCAGACCGTCACCGAGGTCACCCACGACGGCCAGGGGTGCTCGATCAGCCAGGCCTCGACCTCGGTGATGACGGACCTCGTGACCGGGCGCCCGCTCGCGGACGCGCTGGTCACCCAGGAGGAGTTCCTCGCGCTCATGCAGAGCCGGGGGGCGGCGGAGCCCGACGAGGAGATCCTCGAGGACGCCGTGGCGTTCGTCGGCGTGGCGAAGTACCCGGCGCGGATCAAGTGCGCGCTGCTCGGCTGGATGGCGTTCAAGGATGCGGCCGCCCAGGCTGCAGCGGCGAAGGAGATGGCATGACCGAGACGACGACCGGCCCCTCGCTGGAGGACCTCACCGAGGCCATGCGCGACGTGGTCGACCCCGAGCTCGGCATCAACGTCGTGGACCTCGGGCTCGTGTACGGCATCACGGTGGACCAGAACAACACCGCCGTGCTCGACATGACGCTCACCAGCGCGGCCTGCCCGCTGACCGACGTCATCGAGGACCAGACGCGCTCCGCGCTCGGCTCCTACGTCGACGACGTGCGGATCAACTGGGTCTGGATGCCCCCGTGGGGCCCGGACAAGATCACCGACGAGGGCCGCGAGCAGCTCCGCGCCCTCGGCTTCAACGTCTGACCGCGTTCGCCCTCGGTGCGAGGGGGGTCAGCCGCAGGCCTCGTGCTGGTGCAGGCCGTAGCGGGGGAGCCGAACGAAGTCGGTGGGCCCGATCCACTGCAGGCAGCGCGGGCAGACCACGTCCCGGTCGACGTGGAGCTCGTGCGGCTGGGCGTTCCGGCCGTGCGGCACCCCCACCGCCAGCAGCGGCGAGAGGGCGCGGAAGATCACCTCGTGTCGGGTGCTGCCGTTCGTACCGGCCATCTGCCAAGCGTGTACCTCGAACGCCCCCAGCGGGGGCCGGCGCAGGGCACGATGCGGCAACGATTCCGCCAACGTCCGGTTGCTGCGCCGCGCTAGGTTGCTGCCGTGACCTACGACGTCGAGCAGCTCCGCGCCCTCTACCCCGCACTCTCCGGCTCCACCGTCTGGCTCGACGGCGCGGCCGGCACGCAGTCCCCGCGCTCGGTGATCGAGGCAGTGGCCGACACCTACCGGGTCGGGACGAGCAACGGCGGCGGCGGTTTCGCCTCCAGCCGGCGGGCCGACGCCTGCACCCGCGCCGCGCGCGAGGCTGTCGCCGACCTCGTGGGCGGCGACGCCGACGGCGTGGTCCTCGGGCCCAACATGACCACGCTCACCTACCGCTTCGCCCAGACCCTGGCGGCGGGCTGGGGGGCCGGCGACAACGTGGTGCTCAGCCGGCTCGACCACGACGCCAACGTGCGCCCGTGGGTCCAGGTCGCGGCCCGCGCGGGAGCCGACGTCCGGTGGGCCGACATCGAGGTCAGCACCGGCGAGCTGCCGACCGAGCAGTACGCGGCGCTCATCGACGACCGCACCCGGCTGGTCGCGGTCACCGCCGCGAGCAACGTCCTCGGCACCCGGCCGGACGTCGCCGCCATCACCCGGCTGGCGCGGGCAGCCGGCGCGCTGTCGTACGTCGACGGGGTGCACGCCACGGCGCACGGCGTCTGCGACGTCGCGGCCCTCGGCGGCGACTTCTACGCCACCAGCGCCTACAAGTGGGACGGCCCGCACGTCGGCTGCGTGATCGCCGACCCGGCCCTGCTCGAGGGCCTTCGTCCGGACAAGCTCGCGTCCTCCTCGGACGACGTGCCGGACCGCTTCGAGTGGGGCACGCCCTCGTTCGCGAACTTCGCCGGGGTCGCGGCCGCCGTCGACCACCTGGCCTCGATCGACCCCGGCCCCGACCCCGGCGCGAGCCGGCGGCAGCGGCTCGTCCGGTCCCTGACTGCGACCGAGGACCACGAGACCCGCCTGCTCACCCGGATGCTGACCGCCCTCGGCGAGAACGACCGGGTCACCCTCTACGGGCACGCGCGGCACCGCACCGCCACCGTCTACTTCACCGTCGACGGCCGCACTCCGCAGGAGGTGTCGAGCCGGCTCGCCGAGTTCGACGTCAACGTGTGGGCCGGCCACAACTACGCCTGGGAGGCGACCGCGGCGCTCGGCATCCGCGACCGGGGGAGCGCCGTGCGGGCCAGCCTCGCGCACTACAGCAACGACGAGGACGTGGACCGCTTCCTCGCGGCCGTCGCCGACGTGACGGCCCGGGCCGGGACG
>JADGOZ010000187.1 GCA_017882705.1 Candidatus Nanopelagicales bacterium
AGACCGGAGACCGGCACGATCACGTCGTCGTGGAACGCACCAAGGCGCTCCCACCGGCCCAGTCGGACGCTCAGCCCGCGCTCGTCGACCTTCTTACTGGTGGGCGATACAGGAATCGAACCTGTGACCTCTTCCGTGTCAAGGAAGCGCGCTAGCCCCTGCGCCAATCGCCCGTGGGGTCGAACCCCCGGTGGTGACCGAGGTGGAGACGGGATTTGAACCCGTGTACACGGCTTTGCAGGCCGTTGCCTCGCCTCTCGGCCACTCCACCGAGCAGACCTCGAGAGAGGTCTTCCGAGCGGACGACGGGACTCGAACCCGCGACCCTCACCTTGGCAAGGTGATGCGCTACCAACTGCGCTACGTCCGCATGCAGCCCTGGCGACGAACCCTGGCTGCGGGACGAAACCATAACCCATCGGCGCAGCACACTCCAAAGCGGGACCGCTGCCGCGGCGAGACGCGATCATGTCCGCGTGACGACGGCGGGACAGGCGTGGGCGCGGTTCGGCGGCCGGACCGCCGTGGGCCTGGTCGACGTGACCGGCGACCCTGCCGCGTTGGACTCCGCGGGCTGGTGGGCGGTGCTCGCCCCCTACGACGGGCCCGCGGTGTTCGCCCGGTTCTCCGACGTACGCCCCGCTCCTGCACCCGCCGGTCGATGGGTCGGGCCGGCTCGCGAGGACTGGTCGTCGTCGATGTCGCGGGAGGTCTACGTCGAGGCGGTCCGGGCAGTTCGCGCGCACATCGCCGCCGGCACGGTGTACCAGGCCAACGTGTGCCGGGTCCTCGCTGCGCCCGTGCCCGACCGGGGGTCGTCGGACGTCGCCGGCCTGGCGGCGCTGCTGGTCGCCGGCAACCCGGCGCCGTATGCCGGGGTCGTGCACCTGCCGGGCGGGTCGCACCGCGGGGTGCCGGGAGGCAGCCTGTCGGTCGTGTCCGCCTCCCCGGAGCTGTTCCTGCGGCGCGCCGGCTCGGTCCTGGAGTCCGGCCCGATCAAGGGCACGGGCCGGACCGCCGCCGACCTCGCCCCGAAGGACTCGGCGGAGAACGTCATGATCGTGGATCTCGTGCGCAACGACCTCGGCATGGTCTGCCGGACCGGGAGCGTGACCGTTCCGCACCTGCTCGCGATCGAGACGCATCCCGGGCTCGTGCACCTGGTCTCGACGGTCCGCGGCGAGCTGCGCGACGACGTCGGCTGGGCGGAGGTGCTCGCGGCGACCTTTCCGCCGGGCTCGGTCACCGGGGCGCCGAAGTCGAGTGCGCTGCGGATCATCGACGAGGTCGAGACGGCGTCGCGCGGTCCGTACTGCGGGGCGGTCGGCTGGGTCGACGCCGACTCCCGGACCGCGGAGCTGGCGGTGGCCATCCGGACGTTCTGGCTCTCCGACGGGATGCTGCGCTTCGGCACGGGTGCCGGGATCACGTGGGGGAGCGACCCCGACCAGGAGTGGGACGAGACCGAGCTCAAGGCCGAGCGGTTGCTCGCCGTGGCGTCCGGGCGCACCGGGGGCCCGGCATGGAAGGCTGAACGACCGTGACGAGGTACTGGGTCCACGACGCGCTGGTCGACGCCGCCGACGCCACGGTGTCGGTGCTCGACCACGGCCTCACCGTGGGCGACGGCGTGTTCGAGACGATCCTGGTGCGGCACGGGACGCCGTTCGCCCTGTCGCTGCACCTCCAGCGGCTGGCCCGGTCGTCGGCAGGCCTCGGGATCCGTCCGGTCGAGGAGGTCCGGGTCAGGGAGGCCGTCGACGCCGTCGTCCGCCTGTCCGGCGTCGCCACCGACTTCTCCCGGCTGCGGATCACCGTCACGTCGGGTGTCGGGCCGTTCGGCAGCGACAGGGGCGACGCGGAGCCCACCCTGATCGTCACGATGACCCCGGCCGCCCCGTGGCCGCCCACGACCACGCTCGCCACGGTGCGGTGGACGCGCAACGAGCGTTCGGCCACGGCCGGCCTCAAGACCACGTCGTACGCCGAGAACGCGATCGCCCTCGCCGAGGCGAAGGGACGCGGCGCTTCCGAGGCCGTCCTCGCGGACAGCCTCGGCCGGCTCTCGGAGTGCACCGGGAGCAACGTCTTCGTCGTGATCGACAGCGAGGTGCTCACGCCGTCGCTCGACACCGGGTGCCTCGCCGGCGTCACCCGCGAGCTGGTCCTGTCCTGGGGACGGGACGTCGTCCGCATGCGGGAGGCGCACCTGCCCTACGACGTCCTCCGCAGCGCCGACGAGGTGTTCATCACCTCGTCGACCCGCGACGTGCATCCCGTGGTGCGGATCGACGACCGCGAGGTCGAGGCGGGTCCCGTCACGTCACTGCTCTCGGAGGTCTTCGTGTCGAGGGCTCGCGCCGAGGTCGATCCGTGACGTCGATCGTCGTGTTCGCCGTCGCGGTCCTGCTCTGGGTGATGTTCTCGAAGCGGTTCGAGGCGTGGAGCATCACGGCGCCCATCGTCCTGACCTTCGTCGGGTTCGTCGCGGCGCACGCGCTCGGCGCCGGTGGCGGCCTCGACACCGAGAGCATCCGCGCGCTCATCGAGATCACCCTCGCGCTGGTGCTGTTCGTCGACGCGTCGTCCATCGCGGTGCACTGGTTCCGCACCGAGTGGCAGTACCCGGCACGCCTGCTCGGCATCGGCCTGCCCCTCACCATCGCGCTCGGCACCGTGACGGCCGCAGTCCTTTTCCCGGGCAACGACATCTGGCTCATGGCCGTCGTGGGCGCCGCGCTCGCACCGACCGATGCGGCCCTCGGCGTCTCCATCATCGAGAACGAGCGGATCCCGCTCCGGCTCCGTCAGGTCGTCAACGTCGAGAGCGGGCTGAACGACGGCCTCGTCACCCCGATCGTCTCGTTCTGCATCGCGATCGCCGCAGCCACGGCTGAGCACCTGACCGACCGGCCGTTCGTCTCCGCGCTCAGCGAGCTCGCCATCGGCGTGGCGGTCGGCTTCGCCATCGGTGCGGTGTCGGGGCGCGTCCTGCTCGTCGCCCGCGAGAAGGGCTGGGCCGTTCCGCTGCTCGTCCCGGTCGCGCCGTTCGTGGTCGCGGTGGTCACCTACCTGCTGGTGGTGGAGATCGGCGGCAACGGTTTCGTCGCGGCGTTCGTCTGCGGTGTCGGATTCGGCGCCGTGACCCGCCGGGACGCGCGGGCGGACGTCCCGGCGGGGGAGACCGACGACGACGCGGACCTGCTGGAGTTCAACCACCGCGCCGCTGCGCTTCTCGGCTACGCCGTGTGGTTCGTCTTCGGCGAGAGCGTCCTCGGCTCGCTGACCACCGCCCACGTCGGAGTGGCCGTCGCGTACGCCGTGCTCTCGCTGACCATCCTGCGGATGGGTCCGGTCGCCCTGGCGGCGATCGGGCTGCACGCTCGCTGGGACACGGTCCTGCTGGTCGGCTGGCTCGGTCCCCGAGGCCTTGCCTCGATCATCTTCGCGATCCTCGCGGCGGACACCATCGGCGGTGAGGCCGGTGAGCTGGTCCTGACGATCGTCGCGGTCACGGTCGCCATGTCGGTCCTCGCGCACGGTCTGTCGGCCGGCCCGCTGGCGTCCTGGTACTCGCAGCGGCACCCGGTCGAGCCGGAGGAAGCGGGGGCGTCGGGCGACCAGCGCCGCGCGCCCCGACTCAGGCGAGGGCGTGCAGGATGCGGGTGACGAGAGCGTCCCGCGCGCCGTCGAGGGTGGAGCTGGCGTCGACGAGGAGCCCGTCGACGACGAACGTCGGCGTCCCCCGGACTCCGAGGTCGCGCCCGGCGTCGTGGTCCTCGTGCACGAACGACGAGTAGGTCCCTTCGAAGAGGGCCTCCGCGACCGCCTCCTCGTCGAGGCCGAGGTGCTCGGCGAGGTCGACGTAGTCGGCGGGGCCCTCGATCTCGGCGACGTTCGCGAGCGCGAGGGCGGTGAAGGCCTCGCCCTGGCCCTGGGCGGCGGCCGCGCACTGGCACTGCGCGGCCGCGACGGCCCAGACGTGGTTGGTCAGCGGGAAGTGGCGCAGACGCACCGCGACGTCGTCGCCGAAGCGCTCGCGCAGCTCGTCGAGGAGCTCGAGCGCGTCGGCGCAGTCGGGGCAGGCGAGGTCGCACCAGAGGTCGAGCACGACGGCGCCGTCGGCGTCACGTCGCGGATCAGGGGAGTCGACCTCGGAGAGCGTCACCACAGCCATGTGCCGATGATGTCAGTGGTGCGACGTGGATCCGTCGCCCAGGAGCTCCGCGAGCTCCGCGTCGAGGTCGAGGGCGTCCATCTCGGTGCCCATGGGCGTGACGACGAACGTCGCGTCGAGGAACTCGACCAGATCGGCCTGCTCCGCCTCGAGCAGCGCGCTGCCGGACGGGCTCGCGAGGGAGATGCACACGACGCGACGGCCGGCGGTGTGCGACGGCCACACGGCGACGTCGCCCTGTCCGACGGGGGCGGTCAGACCGTCCTCCAGCAGGTCGCGGCCGAAGACCCAGGTGACGTCGCCCTCGCTCGTGTGGAACACGGTGCTGACGGCGAACGGCGAGGCGGAGTCGTAGGCCAGCGTGGCCGGCACAAGGACGTCGGCGTCGCCGCCGAGGACGAGGCGCAGCGTGAGACCGGTGCTGACGGACGACATGACTCTCTCCAGGGATTCGTGCGGATGGGGGTGCACGCCTGTTGTGCCCTGGGCGCGCATGCCCACGCGCCGCGACCGTGTGAGGCTGGGCACACGCGTGGCGGGGAACCGGAGGTGCCCGTCCTGCGTCGGCTGTGGATCGGTTCGCGCGAGGTCGCCCCGGTCGGGGAGCCCTCGCGGCTTTGGTAGAGTCGCCGCCGCAGCGGGCGTTTGGCGCAGTGGTAGCGCGCTTCGTTCACACCGAAGAGGTCACTGGTTCGAACCCAGTAACGCCCACAGACAGGAATCCGTTGCAGCGCAGGGGATTTCGTCATTTCTGGGACTACGCAAGGTCGCCTATTGCACTAACTTCGTGCACTACGGGTGGCCGACCGGGCCGACGAGCCGTGGTCGTCTCACCACCTTCTGGGCGAACCTCGGCGAGACGACTCCGACGCTGCTGCTCGACCACCCGCTCGTCGAGGCCTCGTCGGTCCTGTCCACCACCACGACCGGCACCGTTCTGGCCGATCTTGCGGACTTCTCGCAATATTCGGTGGTTGATCGTCTCTCGACGGCCGTGGAATACGTGCAGAACGTCGTCGACACGAACGGCCTGCCGACCGGCACTCGAGGCTGGGTGGCCTACAAGCGCACAGGCGCCGTGATGCAGAACGTGGACGCGGCGAGATTCCTTCTGATGTAGCGACCTCACCGCGCGGTGCCCTCGACGGAGGGACCAACACCGCACGGTGACAGCGCGGCAGGTGACTCGTCGGTTTCGGATGCCTCTTTCCGGGTCACCTGCCAGCGCACACGAACGGCCCCGCCTCATGGTCAGAGGTCGGGGCCGTTCGTGTGACCTACGGGCGTTCCGACCCCACGAGCCGCAGAACGATGGCCGGACCTGCGGCTGTATCGAGCACCTCGGTCGGTTCTTCGACCGCGTAGGTCTCGCGCGTGATGCCGCCAGTGAGGTCCAATTCCACCTCGAAGGACAATCCGGTCATGCGTGCCGCCAACCTGCGGTAACGCGATCGCTGGGGACAGTGTGGGGACATATCCGACGCCCGGGGGACTCGTCGGGATGGCCGTTCGGACCATTCCGACCTCCACGGCCGCCCAGCAAGATCGCCCTGTGACAACGGCCACCGCCGCGCATCGGCGTAGCCTGTTCGCCCTCACCCGGGACCGGGCGCTCGTCATCGCGTGGGCGTCTGCTGCGTGCGTCGCCTTCATCCAGGCCGTGAAGCTCATCGCCTGGGGTCACTTTGGAGACGCGCAGATCTACTGGGCTGTGTGGGCCCATTCACCGATGTACGGCGCGGCACCTGGCACTCCTGGGGCGTGGATCTACCCGCCGATCGTCGCGGACGTCCTGTGGCCGTTCACGCTCCTGCCGTGGCCAGTGTTCCTCGGGCTCTGGACCACCGGGGCCGCCACGTCGTACCTGTGGCTTGTTCGCCCGTTGCGGTGGGTGTGGGCTGTCCCGTTGCTGACGTTGACGCTCGAGGACATCCGTGCCGGGAACTGCCTGTGGCTGCTGTCGCTGTCGTGCGTCCTCGGTGTGCGGCGCGCGTCGTGGTGGCTGCTCCCCGCTCTCGTGAAGATCGGCCCCGGTGTCGGTGTTCTGTGGTTCGCGGCGCGGCGCGAGTGGCGTCCGCTGGCGGTCACGGCCGGCATCGGCTCGGTGGCCGTGGCCGTGAGTGTCGCAGTGCACCCGGGCTTGTGGGTCGAGTGGTTCGACCTCATGCGCGCCAATGGGTCTCCGGGGGTAGCGGTACGGATCGTGGCCGCTGGCGCCCTGGCGTGGTGGGCGGGTCGAACGGACCGTGCGTGGTGGCTTCCCGTGGCGTTGTTGCTCGCGTCTCCGGTTCTGGGGTTCTGGCCGTTGGCGCTGCTCTGTGCCATTCCGCGGCTGCTACCCACCCACGCGGTGGAGTGGGCGAATGCTCCACTCGGTGGCTTGCGAGCCACCTTGTGGCGAGCTTTGGACCTCTCGGTCGTCGAGGACGAGGCTACTAGCCGACAACCCGAGGACGGGTTGTAGCGGCACTGGGCGCAGGTGATTCGCTCGCACGCGGTCCACGGCGCTCCCCCGCGGTGCCGGGACCGGGCACACCACAACGGAACCACGCCAACCTGAACGAAGGAACAGGACGGGACGTGCGACGACCCCGCGCCAAGGGGTCCAGGTGCGGGGTCGTCGAGGAGCAGCAGGCTACGCGGTCAGATCGGCGACACCGCCTCGAGCTGGTCCGCAGCCTCGGTGAGCATCGCCCCGACCGAACGTAGGCGCGCGACGGTCCAGGTCGCGCCG
>JADGOZ010000188.1 GCA_017882705.1 Candidatus Nanopelagicales bacterium
CGCTGAAGAACGGCGAGGGCGGCTACGTCGCCTCCGAGGCCGTCCTCGACGAGCTCGAGGGCGAGGGCCGCGTGGTCGCGCGCTACCTCGAGGTCAACCCCAACGGCAGCCGTCGCGACATCGCGGGCATCAGCAACGCCCGCGGCAACGTCGTCGGCCTCATGCCGCACCCCGAGCATGCCGTGGAGGCGCTCACCGGCCCGACGACCGACGGTCTCGGGTTCTTCACCTCGATCCTGAAGGGTCTCGTCGAGGCATGACGCGCCATCCCGATACCGTCGCCGACGCGATCGCCCACCCCGAGCGCGAGCAGCCCTACGACCAGCTGGGCCTCAAGCCCAACGAGTACGCCGAGATCCGCGAGATCCTCGGCCGCCGGCCCACCAGCGGCGAGCTCGCGATGTACAGCGTCATGTGGAGCGAGCACTGCTCCTACAAGTCGAGCAAGGTCCACCTCAAGCAGTTCGGCGACAAGAAGCCGGAGACCGACAAGCTCCTCGTCGGCATCGGCGAGAACGCCGGCGTCGTCGACATCGGCCAGGGCTGGGCGGTCACCTTCAAGGTCGAGTCGCACAACCACCCGTCCTACGTCGAGCCCTACCAGGGGGCGGCCACGGGCATCGGCGGCATCGTGCGCGACATCATCTCGATGGGCGCCCGCCCGGTCGCGGTGATGGACCCGCTGCGCTTCGGTGCGGCCGACCACCCCGACACGCATCGCGTGCTCCCCGGCGTCGTCGCCGGCATCGGCGGCTACGGCAACTGCCTCGGCCTGCCCAACATCGGCGGCGAGATCGTGTTCGACCCGTGCTACCAGGGCAACCCGCTCGTCAACGCCCTCTGCGTCGGCACGCTGCGCCACGAGGACATCCACCTCGCGAGCGCGAAGGGCGTCGGCAACCTCGTCGTGCTCTACGGCGCGAAGACCGGCGGCGACGGCATCGGCGGCGCGTCGATCCTCGCCTCGGAGACGTTCGACGACGGCGGCCCGACCAAGCGCCCCGCGGTGCAGGTCGGCGACCCCTTCATGGAGAAGCTGCTGATCGAGTGCACCCTCGAGGTGCTGCACGCCGGCCTCGTCGAGGGCATCCAGGACCTCGGCGCCGCAGGCATCTCGTGCGCCACGAGCGAGCTCGCGAGTAACGGAGAGGGCGGCATGCACGTCCGCCTCGACTCCGTGCCGCTGCGCGACGCGACCCTCACTCCTGAGGAGATCCTCATGAGCGAGTCGCAGGAGCGGATGGCCGCGGTCGTGCGCCCGGACAAGATCGACGAGTTCCTCGCGATCTGCGCCAAGTGGGACGTCGCCGCCGACGTCATCGGCGAGGTCACCGACACCGGCCGTCTCGTCATCGAGTGGCACGGCGAGGTCATCGTCGACGTCCCGCCGCGCACCGTCGCCCACGACGGCCCGGTCTACCACCGCCCCTACGCCCGCCCCGAGTGGCAGGACGCGCTGCAGGCCGACGACCCCGGGCTCCTCGCCCGCCCGGTCACGGCGGCCGAGCTGCGCGACACCGTGCTCACCCTCGTCGGCTCGCCGAACCTCGCGTCGAAGACCTGGGTCACCCAGCAGTACGACCGCTACGTCCTGGGCAACACCGTCCTGTCCCAGCCCGAGGACGCCGGCGTCATCCGGGTCGACGAGGAGAGCGGTCTCGGGGTCGCGCTGTCGACCGACTGCAACGGCCGCTTCGCGAAGCTCGACCCCTACGCCGGTGCGCAGCTCGCCCTCGCCGAGGCCTATCGCAACGTCGCGGCGACCGGCGCCGCGCCCCTCGCCGTGACCAACTGCCTGAACTTCGGCTCGCCCGAGGACGCGGACGTCATGTGGCAGTTCGAGCGGGCGGTCACCGGTCTCGCCGACGGCTGCCTCGAGCTCGGGATCCCGGTGACCGGCGGCAACGTCAGCTTCTACAACCAGACCGGCGACGCCGCGATCCACCCGACGCCGGTCGTCGGTGTGCTCGGCGTGATCGACGACGTGGCCCGGCGTACCCCCATGGCGTTCAGGGAGATCGGCGACGTCGTGCTCGTGCTCGGCGTGACGCGCGACGAGCTGGCGGGCTCCGAGTGGGCGCACGTCGTGCACGGCCACCTCGGCGGGCTGCCGCCGAAGGTCGACCTCGAGGCCGAGCGGGCGCTGGCCCAGGTGCTCGTCGCCGCGTCGCGCGGATCCCTCGTCACCGCGGCGCACGACGTCAGCGACGGCGGCATCGCGCAGGTGCTCGTCGAGATGGCCCTGCGCGAGGACGTCGGCGCCACCGTCACCGTGCCGGCCGACCTCGAGCCGTTCGTCTTCCTGCTCTCGGAGTCGACGGCCCGCGCGGTCGTGACGTGCGACCCGTCCGACCTCGAGTCCCTCGCCGCGCTCGCCGCGACGCATGGCGTGGTGCTGGCGCGGATCGGCGTCGTGACCGGCCCCGGCGACGACCTGCAGGTCGACCTCGTCGGTGGCGAGTCGGTGCTCTGGACCCTCGACGAGCTCCGCGCGACCGCCGACGCGACACTCCCCGCCCTCTTCGGCTGACCAGGAGCGGAATCGCTCCGCACCGTCCACAATGACCCGCATGGCGGAGACTCCAGCACCTGACCCGGCCGTGCCCGCACCTCGACGGCGTGCGGCGAGGAAGACCGCCGCCCCGCCCGTTCCGGCGTTCGTCGACCGCCGTGACGCCTGGTGCGTCGTGGGCGCTGGTCCGCACGGGTTGTCGGCGCTCAAGGCCCTGCTGCAGAACGGCATCGAGGCCGACGGGTTCGAGCGCGAGTCCGACGTCGGCGGCAACTGGAACTTCGGCGCGGAGAACTCCCGCGTCTACGAGTCGACGCACCTCATCTCGAGCAAGCCGTTCACGCAGTTCCCCGACTTCCCGATGCCCGACTCCTACCCGGACTACCCGAGCCACCGCCAGGTGAAGGAGTACTTCGAGCGCTACGCCGCCCACTTCGGCCTCCGCGACCGGATCCGCTTCTCCAGCGACGTGGTCCGCGCCGTCCCGGTCGACGAGGGCCGTGCGTGGGACGTCACCGTCGCCGACCGCGTCACGGCGCAGGAGACGACGTACCGCTACGCCGGTCTCGTCGTCGGCAACGGGCACAACTGGAACCCGAAGATCCCCGACTACGCCGGACGCTCCGAGTTCCGCGGCGAGGTCATCCACTCGGCCGACTACAAGGGGCCCGAGGTGCTGCGCGGCAAGCGCGTGCTGGTGGTCGGCGCCGGCAACACCGGCTGCGACGTGGCGGTCGAGGCGGCGCAGAACGCCACGCACGCCTGGCACTCCACGCGTCGCGGCTACTACTACAACCCGAAGTACATGACCGGCCGCCCGAGCGACCAGGTGGCCGACAGTCTCCTCGCGCTGCGTCTCCCGCTCGGCTTGCGCCGCGTGCTGTTCAAGGCGTCGCTGGGCATCGCGGTCGGCGACCTCACGAAGTTCGGCCTCAAGCGCCCGGACCACAAGTTCTTCGAGACGCACCCGATCGTCAACCAGCAGCTCGTCTACTACGTCGGTCAGGGCGACATCACGCCGAAGGACGACATCGACCGCTTCGACGCCGACGGCGTGGTGTTCACCGACGGCTCGCGCGTCGACGTCGACCTCGTCGTCTTCTGCACCGGCTACCTCGTGCGCTTCCCATTCCTCGAGCAGGACTGGCTCAACTGGAAGGACGACCATCCGCAGCTGTTCCTGCAGATGTTCACCCCGTCGTTCGACAACCTCGTCGTGAGCGGGCTGATCCAGCCCGACAGCGGGCAGTGGACCCTCGCGCACTGGCAGGGCATCCTCATCGCGCGCGTCGCCGAGGCGCTGCGGGTGCGGCCGTCCGTCGCGCACGGCTTCCTGTCGCGGTCCGCAGCGGAGGCCGACCGCCGCTACTCCGCCGGCGCGCACTACAAGGACTCCACCCGCCACTACTTCGAGGTCGCGCACCAGGACTACCTCCGCGCGCTCCAGGACGCCATCCACGAGCTGGAGGTCAGCGCATGAGCACCGGCAGCGACCGTCGTAGCTCCACCAGCCGGAACCCGTTGCGGCGCAAGACCGTCGCGATGCGGCCGTGGGACTGGTCGTTCCCGTCGGCACCGGTCAGCCACCGCGAGGTGATCAGCGCCCAGCCGGCCGAGCCGACCGGTCGACCACCGCTGCTCATGGTCCACGGACTCGCGCACGCCGCGTGGTGCTTCGGCGAGAACTGGGTCCCCGCGGCCGCCGAGGCCGGCTTCCCGGCGTACGCCGTCAGCCTGCGCGGCCACGGCGGGTCGGCGGGCGCCCGGCACCTCAGGCGCACGACCACCCGCGACTACGTCCACGACGTGCTGCAGACGATCACGGAGCTCCCCGAGCCACCGGTGCTGATCGGGCACTCGAACGGTGCGGTCGTCGCGCAGCTCGTCGCCGAGCGCTACCCGCTGCGCGGCCTCGTCCTGCTCACGCCGGCACCGATGCACTCGGCGGTCGGGGACCTCGTGGCGATCGGCAAGGACCGTCCCGCCGACCTGCTGCGCGCGGTCGTCGGGCAGACGCTGTCGATGGAGCCCGACATCCTGTTCGAGGGGCTCGACCCGCAGACCGCGCGCACCTACTCCGACCGCACCGGCCCCGAGTCGCCGCTCGTGCAGTGGGAGCTCCTGCTGCGTCGGCGGGTCGGCCCGATCCGGTGCCCCGTGCTCGTGGTCGGCACGCCCGAGGACCGCCTCGTGCGGCCGGCCGACGTCCAGCGCACCGCCGACACCTACGGCGTCGAGCCGGTGTGGTTCCCGGGCATGGGCCACGACGTCATGCTCGACGCGGGATGGGAGCAGGTCCTCGACACCGTGCTGGCCTTCGCGGCCGACCTGCCGGCGTGGGGATCGGCCCCCGTCCGGTGACCGACGCGACCGGCCCCGGGACGCCGTCGGTCGGCGTCGCCGACCTCCTCGACCTGTGGGAGTCCGGAGGCACGCCGGACCGCCTCGCGGTGAAGGCCGCGGTCAAGGCCAGCCTCGCCGCGCTCGTCGAGACCGCCCCCGGGCACGCCGTCGAGGTGCGGGTCCCGCCGTTCGCCGCCGTGCAGGCGATCGAGGGCACGCGACACCGTCGCGGCACGCCGCCCGCCGTCGTCGAGTGCGACGCGCGGACCTGGCTCGCGCTCGCCGTCGGCCGGCTCGCATGGGTGGACGCCGTCGCCGACGGGCGAGTCCGGGCGAGCGGCGAGCGCAGCGACCTCTCGGCGTACCTCCCGCTCACCGGGACGACCCCCTGACGCGAGGTCGGCCGTCGTGCGAGGGTGGTCGGACCGACGGACGACAGGGGTGCGGGTGAGCAGGCGACGGGCAGGCACGAGCGCCGTGGTGCTCGCAGTGCTGCTCGCGGCCACCGGGTGCTCAGCGGGCCCCGCCTCGACCGACGTCACTGCGCCCACCTCGGGGTCGGCGATCCCGTCCGAGACCGACACGAGCCCGGTCGAGGCCACGGCGCCGACCGGGGCCGAGTCGATCTTCGAGGCGCGGGCGACCCTCCACCCCGGGACGGCGTCGGGCGGGAAGGTCCCCGCCCGGGTCGACGTCGCGCTCGCCAACATCGGGACCGTCGCCGGCGCGATGGCCGGCACGGTGTCGCTCACCGACTCGACGGGACGGGACTACGTCGCCGTCGCGGGTCATCCCGACGGCCAGATCCTCGACTTCGGCACCCTGGCGCCGGGTGCCGAGGTCGTGCGCAGCTACGCCATCTCGCTCCCGGTGGGAGTGCGGATCACTGCCGTCGTCGTGGACCCCGGCAACGGGATCCCGGTCGACGGACCCGCCGTGACGGCGCCCTGACAGGCTGGAGCGCGATGACGTACGCGACGATCGACGCCCCCGTCCGCGGTGGGCTGCTGCGGGCCGGGCGGTGGCAGCCGGCCGGTGGGTCGTCGCGCCCGACCGTCCTGGCCGTGCACGGCGTCACGGCCACGCACATGTCGTGGCTCGCCGTCGTGGAGCAGGCACCCGACCTCGACGTCGTCGCCCCCGACCTGCGTGGTCGCGGGCGCAGCTCGCAGCTGCCCGGCCCGACCGGTCTGCACCGGCACGGCGACGACCTCGTCGCCCTGCTCGACCACCTCGGGCTCGAGAAGGTCGTGGTCGCGGGGCACTCCATGGGCGCGCTGGCATCGGTCGTGTTCGCCGACGACCACCCCGACCGCGTCGAGCGCCTCGTCCTGGTGGACGGCGGCCTCCCGCTGCCGATGCCGCCGGGCTTCACCGTCGACGACGTCATGACGGCGACCCTCGGGCCGGCGACGGCGCGGCTCGCGATGACCTTCGAGAGCCGCGCGGCGTACCGCGACTTCTGGCGGGCGCACCCGGCGTTCTCCGGGGGTGTCGACGAGACCATGGGCGCCTACTTCGACTACGACCTGGTCGAGGGGCCCGACGGCTTCGCGAGCAGCGTGCGGATCGACCCGGTGCGCGACGACGTCGCGTCACAGCTCGACCCGCTGGTGCTCACGCCCGCTCTCGAGCGGCTGCGCGTGCCGGCGACGCTGCTGCGTGCGCCGCGCGGACTGATGGACCAGCCGGAGGCGCTCTACCCGCCCACGGTGGTGCGGGAGTGGGACGAGCGGCTCCCGCTGCTGACGGTCGTCGAGGTCGACGACGTCAACCACTACACCATCGTCTTCGAGCCGCGGTCCGCCGCGCTCGTGGCCGCCTGCCTGCGCACCGACCGCCCGACCGAGGAGAACCCGTGAGCGACCTGCTGCCCGGCATCAAGCTCCACCACGTCGCGACGGACCGGCTGCGCACCGCGGTGCTCACCGACGGCCGGACCGAGGGCGAGTTCGTCGTGCTGGTCCACGGCAACGTCAGCTCGTCGCTGTTCTGGCAGGAGACGCTGCTCCACCTGCCCGAGGGCTTCCGCGGCATCGCCCCGGACATGCGCGGGTTCGGCGAGAGCGAGACGAGGCCGGTCGACGCCTCCCGCGGGCTGCGTGACCTCTCCGACGACCTCGCCGCGCTGCTCGACGGGCTCGCCACCGGTCCGGCGCACCTCGTCGGGTGGAGCATGGGCGGCGGCGTCGTGATGCAGCTGCTGCTCGACCGCCCGGACCTCGTCGCGTCGCTCGGGCTGGTGAACCCGGTGTCGCCGTACGGCTTCGGCGGGACGAAGGGTGCCGACGGCCAGCTCGCGTCCCCTGACGCCGCCGGTGCGGGCGGCGGCGGCGCGAACCCCGAGTTCGTCGCCGCGATCGAGGCGCACGACACCGGCAGCGAGTCGCCGAACTCGCCGCGCAGCGTCATGAACGCGTTCTACGTCGCCGACGGTTTCCGCAGCCCGCTCGAGGACGTCTTCGTGGAGTCGATGCTCACGACGAGGATCGGGTCCGACAACTACCCCGGCGACTCCGTGCCGTCGGAGAGCTGGCCCGGCTTCGCGCCGGGCACGCGCGGCATCCTCAACACGATGGCGCCGCAGTTCCACGACGTCAGCGGGATCGTCGGGCTCGACACCAAGCCGCCGATCCTCTGGGTGCGCGGCACCAAGGACGCGATCGTCTCCGACGCGTCGCTCTTCGACCTCGCCACCCTCGGTCAGATGGGCGCCATCCCGGGCTGGCCCGGGGACGACGTCGCCCCGCCGCAGCCGATGGTCACCCAGACCCGCGCCGTCCTGGACGCCTACGCCGCCGCGGGCGGCCGCTGCACCGAGGTCGCCCTCGACGCGGGTCACAGCCCGCTCATCGAGAAGCCCGACGAGTTCTACGCCGCCCTGGCCGAGCACCTCCGGTCCTGATCCTCCGTGTGGGTGCTCCGCGGCGGCGACGCCGTCGCGGAGTGCTCGACACTGGCGGAGAGGGGACCGACGGGAGGTCGGCCATGCTGGTACTCGCCCGGAGCACGGGGCAGAGCGTCGTGCTCGACGACCGGATCACCGTGACGGTCCTCGCCACCCGCGGCACGCTCGTCCGGCTCGGCATCGAGGCCGGGCCCGACGTCGCCGTCCGCCGCGGCGAGCTCGACCTGCTCGAGGCCGCGCCTCCGGGTCGGGCGGCCGGTGCGGCCCCGGAGGACGGGTCCGGCGCGTGACGGCCGGTGTCCGAGCCGTGACCGGTAGTCGTGGCTGCGGGTCGATCTGACCACCGAAAACGTACGGGTTGGTCACGATCGCGACGAAATCGGTACGCAGGTATCGAACCGGCAACGGATCCATGGCTAAGGTGCGCTGCACACCGGGGCGTGGCGGGGAGGCCGCGCCCTCGGTGGCATCGACCGCTCGGCCTCCGCCGGTGGCGAGGAGCCCCTGACTCCCCGAGGACCCCCGACATGAGTTCCGTGACGCCAGACCCCGGTGCGCTCGCCACGGCGACCGCCCCGGCGATCCGCCTGCGCGGGCTGCGCAAGACGTTCGGCGACGTCGTCGCCGTCGACTCGGTCGACCTCGACATCGCCGACGGCGAGTTCCTCACGCTGCTCGGACCGTCGGGCTCGGGCAAGACCACCGTCCTGCGGATGATCGCCGGCTTCGAGCTCCCCACCGCGGGCGTGATCGAGCTCGCGGGCACCGACGTCTCGCAGCTGCCGCCCTTCCAGCGCGACGTCAACACCGTCTTCCAGGACTACGCGCTCTTCCCGCACCTGTCGGTGCAGGACAACGTGGAGTACGGCCTCAAGGTGAAGAAGGTCGGCAAGGAGGAGCGCCGTCGCCGTGCCGACGAGGCGCTGGCGGCGGTCCGCCTCGACACCTACGGCAACCGCAAGCCCTCGGAGATGTCCGGCGGGCAGCGCCAGCGCGTCGCCCTCGCGCGCGCCCTGGTCAACCGCCCCAAGGTCCTGCTCCTCGACGAGCCGCTCGGCGCGCTCGACCTCAAGCTGCGCGAGCAGATGCAGGTCGAGCTCAAGGCGATCCAGCGCGACGTGGGCATCACGTTCGTCTTCGTGACGCACGACCAGGAGGAGGCGCTGACGATGAGCGACCGCATCGCGGTCTTCAACGCCGGGAGCATCGAGCAGGTCGGCACCGCGGCCGACGTCTACGAGCACCCCGCCACCGAGTTCGTCGCCGGCTTCGTCGGCACGTCGAACCTGCTGCGCGGCGACGCCGCCTTGACGGTGCTGGGCCTGCAGGGCGTCTTCAGCGTCCGCCCCGAGAAGATCCGCATCGTGCCGGTCGGCGAGACCGCCGGCGAGGGCGAGCACTCGGCGAGCGGCACCGTCGCCGAGGTCGTCTACGTCGGCGACGCCACGCGCTTCGTCGTCGACCTCGACGCCGGCGGCAGCCTCGTCGCCCTGCAGCAGAACACGCACTCGACGTCGTCCGACGTCGCCAAGCTCCGCGGCTCGCGAGTCCTTCTCGTCTGGCGCCGCGAGCACGAGTACCGCGTCGAGGGCTGAGCCCCACCCACGAGGACCGTCCGGTCCCCACCGTTTCCCCGGGCAGCTCGTCAGGGGTGATCACGAACAGGAGGTAGCAGGTGCAGACCACGCGCTTGCTCAAGGTGGCGGCCAGCAGCGTCGCCGTCGTCCTGCTGGCGGCTGCCTGCGGCAGCTCCAGCAGCTCGTCCAGCGGCAGTTCCACCGCCGGCAGCACCCAGCGTCCGGCTCCGCCGGCCGGGACCGCGGCGACAGCGGTCGGGGCCGGCGAGGGCGAGCTCAACATCGTCGTCTGGGCGGGCTACGCCGAGAACGGCTCCACCGACCCCAAGGTCAACTGGGTCACCCCGTTCGAGCAGCAGACCGGCTGCAAGGTGAACGCCAAGATCGGCAACACGTCCGACGAGATGGTCACCCTGATGAAGACCGGGCAGTACGACGGTGTCTCGGCCTCCGGCGACGCCTCGTTGCGCCTCGTCTACGGCGGCGACGTCGCACCGGTCAACACCGACCTCGTGCCGAACTACGCGACGGTGTCGGACTTCCTCAAGCTCAAGCCGTGGAACTCCGTCAACGGAACCTCCTACGGCATCCCGCACGGCTGGGGCGCCAACGTGCTGGCCTACAACCCCGCGGTCGTGAAGCCGGCTCCGACCTCCTGGAGCGCGGTCTTCGACGCGAGCTCGCCGTACAAGGGCAAGATCACGGCGTACGACTCGCCGATCTACATCGCGGACGCGGCGCTCTACCTCATGAAGACCAAGCCCGAGCTGAAGATCACGAACCCCTATGCGCTCGACGACACGCAGTTCCAGGCGGCCGTCGACCTGCTCAAGGTGCAGCGCGGTCTCATCAGCAGCTACTGGGCCGACTACACCCACGAGGTGAAGTCGTTCGACTCGCAGGAGAGCGTGCTGGGCACCGCCTGGCAGATCAACGCCAACCTGATCAACGCCGACGGCAAGGTCAAGGTCGAGTCGTTCGTCCCGACCGAGGGTGCCACCGGATGGTCGGACACCTGGATGATCGCGTCCAAGGCCGCCCACCCGAACTGCATGTACAAGTGGATGGACTACATCATCTCGCCGAAGGTCAACGACGAGGTGGCCGAGTGGTTCGGCGAGGCGCCCGCGC
>JADGOZ010000003.1 GCA_017882705.1 Candidatus Nanopelagicales bacterium
CGACGACGCCCCCGGGACCCCCCGATGACCGTCCCGCTCGGCACCAGGACACGCCCGGCACCCCGCCCGGACGCATCGTCGGAGGACTCATGACCGCCCTGCGCCTGCTCCCCGAGTTCGAAGCCGCCCTGCGCGCGGTGCCCGGGATCCGCGAGGCGAGCGTGCGCACCGGCCCGGACGCGCACCCGATCGAGGTCCACGTCGTCGCAGGCGGTCTCAAGCCGGCCAAGCAGGTGGTGCGCGACGTCCAGTCCGTGGCCATGGCGCAGTTCGACCTCGACATCGATCACCGCATCGTGAGCGTGGTCCAGATCCCGGACGACTCCCTGGAGGTGGGCGACTCCTCCGACGTCCACGAGGACCCGGTCGACGAGGCGCTCCCCCGCCCGGCGCTCACCAGCATCACGGTCACGAAGGCCGACGGCGACACCATCGTCGACGTCTCGCTCGCCATCGCGGGCGCCGTCTTCACCGGGCACGCCAGCGGACCTTCCGGTTCGCTGCACCGGCCGCGCATCATCGCGTCGGCCACGCTGACCGCGCTCACCGAGCTGCTCGGGATCCCCGCCCAGGTCGAGAGCGCCCAGATCCTCGACGTCGCCAGCCGCGACGTCGCGCTCACCACGCTCATCCTCACGATCCCCCGCCTCGGCGACCAGGTGCTGTGCGGCAGCGCCCTTGTCCGTGGCGACGAGGAGGACGCCGTGGCCCGCTCGGTCCTGGCCGCGGTCAACCGTCGTCTCGCGGGCTGACCCCCGCGATTTCGGCGCAGGGTGCTCCTGTGGGAGACTCTGCGCAGACCTTTCCACCCTCAGGAGTCCCGATGAGCAAGCGCGCCCGCAAGCGCCGCACCCGCAAGAAGAGCGGCGCGAACCACGGCAACCGTCCCAACGCCTGAGGCGTCGGCACGCAGACACACGAAAGGCCCGTCCCTCCGGGACGGGCCTTTCGCCGTTCGTGGGGTCGACCGGGTCGGGATCGATCAGGTGCCGGTCAGGCCTCGGCCGGTCCGCCGGACTCCTGGCGCAGGGTCACCGTGACCGAGCGGATCCGGGTGATCACCCGGTCGCGGACGTCGTCGGGCACCGGGTCGCCGCCGCAGCACCGGCCCACCAGGACCTTGACCTCCTGGTAGATGCCGAGCTCGTGCAGGCACGGCGCGCACTCGTCGAAGTGCTCGGTGATGTGCGAGGCGTCGTGCTCGGTCAGCTCACCGTCGAGATACGCGGACACGGCGTCGAGGACCTCGCCGCACGGGGTGGCGTGAGGATTGCCGCAGCTCATGACCCCTCCATGTCACGGTCGGTGGTCGGCAGCGCCGGGACGAGCCCGCGCTCGCGAGCGTAGTCCTCGAGCAGGTCGCGCAGCTGCTTCCTGCCGCGGTGCAGACGCGACATCACGGTGCCGATCGGCGTGCCCATGATCTCGGCGATCTCCTTGTAGGCGAAGCCCTCGACGTCGGCGAGGTAGACGGCGATGCGGAAGTCCTCCGGGATCGCCTGGAGCGCGTCCTTGACGTCGGAGTCGGGCAGGTGGTCGAGGGCCTCGGCCTCGGCCGAGCGCAGTCCGGTCGAGGTGTGCGCCTCGGCCCGGGCCATCTGCCAGTCCTCGACGTCGTCGCTGCTGGACTGCAACGGCTCGCGCTGCTTCTTGCGGTAGCCGTTGATGAACGTGTTGGTGAGGATCCGGTAGAGCCACGCCTTGAGGTTGGTGCCGTCCTGGTACTGGTGGAACGCCGAGAAGGCACGGACGAAGGTCTCCTGCAGGAGGTCCTCGGCGTCGGCGGGGTTGCGCGTCATGCGCAGGGCGGCGGCGTAGAGCTGGTCGAGGAAGGGCAGGGCGTCGCGCTCGAAGCGGGCGGAGCGCTGCTCGTCGGTCTCGGGGACCGGCGGCGTCACCGCGGCGTCGGCAGGGGTCTCGGGGGGCATCACCCACGAGCGTAGTGGGGCCGAGACCCCACCGACCTGCTCCGGCAGCTCGAGGTGGGTCTCGGACGGTGTGCGGACGAGCACCCGTGCCCCCTTCTCCCGTACGACGACTGGTGGACCGGGGGTGGAACAACGCGTGTCGTCCCGGTCATTCCCGACGGGCCAGGGCGACGGCGCGCAGGGCCGCGTCGAGCAGGCGGAGCGACGGGTCGGGACCGCCCCGGGCGACCGTCAGACCGTGGTCCGCTCCGAGGACGGCGACGACCTCCGCGCTCGTCCCTCCAGGCCGGCCCAGAGCGCCGCGGAGCGCGCGAGGAGCGCCGAAGGCGTCCCGCGCCCCCTGGGCGACCACCAGCGGGATCCCGGACCGCAGCGGCCCGCGCAGCTCCTCACGCCGCGACGCCACCGCCGCCGCCGTGCGCTCGGCGGACGCGAGCGCCCCGGGGGGAGCCAGGGGGAAGGCGAGGAGCAGCAGCGCGTCGGGCCGCACGAGCGGTGACGTCCTGCAGGCGACGCGTGCGCCGGCGCTCCGTCCCCCCACCACGAGAGGGGTACACCGCGCGGCGGCAGCGGCCTCCCGCGCGGCCGCGACGGCGGCCGGCCACGCCTCGTCGAGCCGCGCGGGTGCGACGGCGATGCGGCGTCCCTCGACCACCCACGGCTGGTCCACGAGCACCACCGAGACGCCGTGCTGCGGGAGGGCCGCCGCGAGGCCGAGCAGGTCGGCCGTGTCGGCTCCCCTGCCGGCGCCGTGGCCGAGGACCACGAGAGCCCGCGCCCGTGCGACGGCGGAGACGTGCAGCCGGGCCGTGCCGGTCGGGGTGCCGACATCGACGACGCTCTTGCGGACGATGCGCGTCACGGTCAGAACAACGCGTCCGGTCCGGGGGCGTCCTCCGCGGCGATCGGCTCGATCAGCTCCGGGCCGTTGTTGCGCACGGCGTTCACGGCGATCGACACGGGATAGGCGTCCAGTCGCCCGGGTGCTGCGGGGACGAGCAGGGCCGACAGGTCGGTCGTCGACCCGTCGAGCGCCGGGTCCAGCCAGTCGTGCCACCGGTCGCGCTCGACGAACAGCGGCATGCGGTCGTGGATCATCCCGACCGCGTCCTCGGCCGTGGTGGTCAGGACGGTGGCGGTCATGAGCCACGCGTGCTGGTCGTCGTCGGCTCGGGTCGGGTCGCGCCACAGCTCGTAGAGCCCCGCCATCGCGAGGATCCCGCCGTCGGCGGGGTGGATGAAGAACGGCTGCTTGAGCGGCTTGCCGTTCTTGCCCTTCGGGCCGTCGGTCGGCGTGTACCACTCGTAGTAGCCGTCGGCCGGGAGCAGGCAGCGGCGCTTGGCGAACGCGCGGCGGAACGCCGGCTTCTCGGCGACGGTCTCCATCCGCGCGTTGATCATCCGGCTGCCGATCGACGGGTCCTTCGCCCACGACGGGACGAGCCCCCACCGCACGACGGCCAGCTCGCGGCGGGGCGCGGCGTCGGTCTCGCCCCGTGGTCGCCGGTCCATGACGGCGTAGACCTTCTTCGTCGGCGCGACGTTGTAGTCGGGGCCGAGCGCCTCCTCCGGCCGCACGACCGCCTCGAACTCCTCGACGAGGTCGTCGGGGTTGCGGCTCGCGGCGTATCTCCCGCACATGATCGTGATCCTCCCGTCAGAGGTCGACGACGGCGACCGCGGGCTCCTCGAGGCTGCCCATCCAGACCCGCCCGTCGTGCTCCCGGACGCCGGTGACGACGTGGTAGCGAGCAAGGTCCTCGGGCCGCTCGACGCAGACGTCGCGCACGAGCGCGCCGGAGTCGTCGTAGGCCTGCACCCGGATGGTGCGTCTCGGCGCCGGCTGCAGGAACGCCGGCAGCCTCGTGACGCCCCGACGCACCCACATCGGACCGGCCTGCAGCTTCTCCACCATCGGGTCGCGCGGGCTCGCGATCGTGACCCAGAGCAGCCCGTCGCTACCTCGAGCGATGTTGTCCGGGAAGCCGGGCAGCTCCGCGAGGAACAGGTCGCGCTGCCCCGCGCGCTCGCCCGTGATCCAGTGCCGTGCGACCGTGCGCGTGGCCGTCTCCGCGACCGCTACCCACGACTCGTCGGCAGCGAGGGCTACGCCGTTCGCGAAGGCGAGGTCCTCGAGGACCACCTCGACGCGGCCGTCCTCCGACCGGTGCAGCAGGCGCCCGGTGCGGGTCAGCTCGACGAGGTCGCTCTTCCAGTGCTCGATGCCGTGCACCTTCGAGGAGTCGGAGAACCAGACCGATCCGTCGGACGCGATCGCGGCGTTGTTGCAGAACACCATCGGGATGCCGTCGACCTCGGTCGTCAGTACCTCCACCGCGCCACCCCGCGGGTCGACGGTGAGCAGGCCGCGGTGCGCGTCGCAGACGAGGAGCCGCCCGTCGGGCATCCACTCCAGACCGAGCGGACGTCCCCCGGTGTCGGCGATCCGCTCGACGGTGCGGCCGTCGGGCGAGATGCGGTGGATCAACCCGTCGGCGGTGCCGCTGAAGACGCTGCCCTCGTCCGGACCGTGCGTCGCGACGACGACGTCCTCCGCACCGGGCGCACGCACCGGGATCACCTCGAACGCCATGACGGTCCTCTCGTCCACGGGATGCTGCGCGACGCTACCGCCCGCGGCGGGCGGGCGAGGGCCCGAACGGGGAGGACCGTCGTACGGCGCTCCACTAGGCTCTGCGCCGTGGCATCCGACGACCATCCGTGGCCGGCACCGCACGCGACGACGCCCGTCGACGCGGTCGTGCCGGTGCCGGGATCCAAGTCGCTCACCAACCGCGCACTCGTCCTCGCAGCGCTCGCCGACGGTCCGTCGACCGTGACCGGCGCGCTGCGCGCCCGCGACACCGTGCTCATGGGTCGTGCCCTCGCCGCCCTCGGCGCCGGGATCGACGGCCTCGAGGGCGACGGCCCGATCCGTGTCACGCCACGAGTCTTCAGCGGCCCGGCCCACGTCGACTGCGGCCTCGCCGGGACGGTCATGCGCTTCCTCCCGCCGGTCGCGGCGCTCGCCGACGGCGACATCCGCTTCGACGGCGACCCTCGCGCGCGCGTACGCCCGATGGGCGCCGTGATCGAGGCGCTCGAGGGTCTCGGGGTCGAGGTCGACGACGACGGCCGCCGCACGCTGCCGTTCACCGTCAAGGGTGCCGGCGCGGTCGAGGGCGGCGAGGTCACCATCGACGCCTCGGCCTCGAGCCAGTTCGTGAGCGCGCTGCTGCTGTCCGCGCCGCGCTTCGCCCGAGGAGTCGTCGTACGCCATCGCGGGGCGCCGGTGCCGTCGATGCCGCACATCGACATGAGCGTCGAGCTGCTGCGCGAGCACGGCGTGGTCGTCGACGTCGACGCGAGGGACCCGAGCGCGGCCACCTGGACCGTGCACCCCGGACCGCTGCGCGCGCTCGACCGCGAGGTCGAGCCGGACCTGTCCAACGCCGCGCCGTTCCTCGCGGCGGCCCTGGTCACCGGCGGCTCGGTCACGATCCCGGGGTGGCCGCGCAGCACCACGCAGCCGGGCGACGCGCTGCGCGACCTGCTGGCGCAGATGGGCGCGCGGGTCGACGTCGACGCCCGTGGCCTCACGGTCCGCGGTGGCGATCGCCTCGACGGGCTCGACGCCGACCTCCGCGACGTCGGGGAGCTCACGCCGGTCCTCGCCGCCGTCTGCGCCCTCGCGTCGTCGCCGTCGCACCTGCGCGGCATCGGCCACCTGCGCGGCCACGAGACCGACCGCCTCGCCGCGCTCGCCCACGAGATCAACGGCCTCGGCGGCGACGTCGAGGAGACCCGCGACGGCCTGCTCATCCGGCCGCGCCCGCTGCACGGCGGCGTCGTCGAGACCTACGACGACCACCGGATGGCGACCGCGGCCGCCGTGCTCGGGCTCGCCGTGCCCGGCGTGCAGGTCGTCGACGTCGCCACCACCGGAAAGACGCTGCCCGGGTTCGTCGCGATGTGGGCCTCGATGCTGGGGAGCCGCGCCGCGTGAGCAAGCGCCGCGAGCTCGACGAGGACGACGTCCGGATCCGTCCGGGACGCGGGAAGTCGCGGCCGCGCAGCAAGGAGCGCCCGAGCCACGACGACGCCAGCCCCGCCTTCGTCACCGCCGTCGACCGCGGCCGCTTCACCCTGGCGCTCGGCACTCCCGACGACCCCGGCACCGAGCTGTACGCCGTGAAGGCGCGCGAGCTCGGGCGCAAGGGTGTCGTCGTCGGCGACAGCGTCGCCGTCGTCGGGGATCTCAGCGGCGCTCCCGACACGCTGGCCCGAGTCGTCCGCGTCGAGCCGCGCGTGACCTCGCTGCGGCGCAGCGCGGACGACGACGACCCGATCGAGCGCGTGCTCGTGGCCAACGCCGACCAGCTCGTCCTGGTCACCGCGCTGGCCGACCCGGAGCCGCGACCGCGCATGATCGACCGCGTCCTCGTCGCGGCCTACGACTCGGGCATGTCGCCGCTGCTCGTCCTGACCAAGAGCGACCTCCGCCCCGCGGACGAGCTCATGGAGTCCTACGCCGCCCTCGACGTGCCCTTCGTCGTGACCCGCAAGGACGGCATGGACCCCATCGAGGTCGAGGAGCTCCGCCACCGCCTGCGCGATCACGTCTCGGTCCTCATCGGGCACTCCGGCGTCGGCAAGTCGACCCTCGTCAACGCGCTGGTCCCCGACGCCGATCGCGCGATCGGGCGCGTCAACGACGTCACCGGGCGCGGACGCCACACGTCGACCTCGGCCATCGCGCTGGCGCTGCCGGGCGGCGGATGGGTCGTCGACACCCCGGGTGTCCGCTCGTTCGGTCTGGCGCACGTGGACCCGCAGCGGGTCATCCTCGCCTTCCCCGACCTGCAGGAGGGCACGGAGGGGTGCCCGCGGGGGTGCACGCACGACGAGGAGGAGTGCGCGCTCGACGCCTGGGTGGCCGAGGGCCACGCCGGCTCCGGCGGCGTCGCGCGGCTGGAGTCGTTGCGCCGCCTGCTGCGCAGCCGCGCCGGCGGCGACGAGGCACCGCTGCCCGACGAGGGACGCTGACCACGAGGGCGCCGTGACGACCACGACCATCGAGCCGCTCTCCGCGCCGACCGACCGCGACGTCGACGACCTCGCGGCCCTGCTCGTCGCCACCGTCGAGGGCGGCGCGAGCGTCGGCTTCCTGCTGCCGCTCGAGCACGAGGCGGCCGTGGCCTGGTGGCGCGAGGTCCTCACCGACGAGCTGACCGACACGTGGGTGGCGCGCGAGCACGACGGCGTGATCGCGGGGTGCGTCCGGCTCACGCGCGCGTGGAAGCCGAACTCGCGGCACCGCGGCGAGATCTCCAAGCTCATGGTCGCGCCCCGCGCCCGGCGGCAGGGCCTCGCGTCGCGCCTCATGGACGTCGCCGAGGGCTCGGCGTGGTCGCGCGACCTGCGCCTGCTGCTCCTCGACACCGAGACCGACAGCCCCGCGCAGCCGTTCTACGTCGCCCGCGGATGGAGCGTCGTCGGCGTGATCGAGGACTATGCGGCCACGCCGTACGGCGATCCGGCGGCCACCACGATCCTGGAGCTGCGCCGCCCGCGGTGACCGACGGCCGCGGTCAGCCGACCTTGAACGTGCCCGGCTGCGTGTGCTGGATGATCGGCCCCCAGACCGCCGCGGCACCGGAGTGACCGGCGAGCACGACGACCGTGAAGGCCGCGGCGGCGAGGACGACCTGCACCACGGCGAGCGCCTTCATCGCCCCGGTGCGCACGTCGTTGCGGCGGTCGAGCCACCACAGCGCGGCCACCGAGAGGAACAGCAGCCCGGCCGACATGACGACCCACTTGCCCCACTGCGAGTGGTCGATCGGGACACCCGTGCGCGACGCGAGCTTCTCCCCGCTCTCCTTCGCGACGACCGACGATCCTGCCGCGACGAACGACGCCGCCAGGACGAGGAACCCGTGCAGCCGGTTCCAGTCGGCCTTGATCGCCACGAGGACGGCCCCCAGGCACGACAGCGGGAGCAGGACGATCACCGCGTGCACCACGAGCGGGTGCCACGGCAGGTTCGTGATCGTGTCGAACACGGCGGTCCTCGGGGTCGGTGGCGTGGGTGGTCCCCCGACTCTAGGACGGATGTCGCGCGGGCACGGTTCACCGCGAGCGATACCGTCGGGCCCGTGACCCAGCCCCCGCACCCGTTCGTCGACGACCTGGCCCTCGCGCTGCTCATCGCCGACCGCGCCGACGCCATCACGATGGATCGCTTCAACGCCCGCGACCTCGTGGTGGAGACCAAGCCGGACCTCACGCCGGTGAGCGACGCCGACAAGGCCGTCGAGCGGATGATCCGCGACCTCGTCTCTGCCGAACGCCCCGGCGACGGCGTGCTCGGCGAGGAGTACCCCGAGCTGGTGGGCACCGCGGGGCGTCGCTGGATCGTCGACCCCGTCGACGGCACGAAGAACTTCGTCCGTGGCGTGCCGGTGTGGTCGACGGTGATCGGCCTGCAGGACGCCGAGGGGCGGATGGTCGTCGGCGTCGTCTCGGCGCCCGCGCTGGGCCGCCGCTGGTGGGCCACGCTGGGCGGCGGGTCGTGGGTCAACGAGCCAGGCGGTGTCGAGCCGCGCCGGATCCACGTGTCGAAGGTGTCGTCGCTCGCCGACGCGTCGATCTCGGCGTCCGACACGCAATGGGTCCCGACGGACCACCAGGACCGCTGGGACGCCCTGCGCCACGCCTGCTGGCGCAACCGGGCCTACGGCGACTTCTGGAGCCACCTGCTCGTGGCCGAGGGCGCGATCGACATCGCCGCCGAGCCCGAGCTCAACCTCTACGACGTCGCCGGCGTCGCGATCATCGTGACCGAGGCCGGCGGCCGCTTCACCGGCGTCGACGGCGTCGACGGCCCCGCCCAGGGCAGCGGCCTGGCGACCAACGGCCTCCTCCACGACGCCGTGCTCGCCTTCATCGGCCGCCCCTAGCGCGAGATGTGGCGTCAGGGCGAGATGGCGGGCGCGCTGACGCCACATCTCGGCGCTGATCGGGTCAGGCGTTGACCTCGTCGAGGACGTCGGGGTCGGTGACGCCGCGTCGCCGGTCCCAGGCGGCGACGATCGCGGGGGCCAGGAGAACCGCGTACAGGTCGAACCAGCCGTAGCCGCCGGCGGCGATGCTCGGCGGGTTGCCCATCGGGACCCAGCCCAGGATCGTGTCGCGCGGCATCCAGGTCCAGACGCCCCAGGTCGTGCCGAGGATCTCGAGGTAGCTCACGACGACGAAGGCGCCGACGTAGAGCAGGGTCGAGCGGCCCCAGCGCAGGAACGCGAGCAGGCAGAGGTACCAGAAGAAGCCGAGCACGTCGTGCCGCGGCGAGAGCAGCAGCCCCCACAGCGCCCAGGCCGTCGCGGCGACGACGGCCGCGCGGACCGCGGTCGAGGAGTTCCGGCGTACGACGGGCAGACGGGCGAACGTGAAGGCCGCGAGGTAGATCAGGCCGTGGCCCGGGAAGACGTAGGCGGGCACGTGCTCGAGGCGGTAGACGTACACGCCGAGCCAGCCCGAGAAGACCAGCTCGATCACGGCGGCGATCGCGACCACGACGGCCGTCTGCGCGCGGACCAGCCGGCTCTCGTGCGACAGCCACCAGAGCAGGAGCGCCCACGTCATCGCGCCGAGCGCGAGCTGACCGGCGAGGGACGCGGACCTGTCGAGCCACAGGGTCGACGGGATCCACACGAGCGCGAGGCACAGTGCCTTCACGTCGGTCCAGCCCCGGGTCACCGGGACAGTGTCCCCGATCCGGGCCCGTGAGGATTGTGCACTTGTGATTGACCTCGGCGCGCCACGCTGCCAAGGTTCGGGCCAGGATGGCGCCGACCCGAGGAGGACGCATGCCCGCAGGAGACGTCGCGAGCGCGATGAGCACCGAGGTGCTGTCGGTCGGACCAGGACACACGCTGCGCCAGGTCGCGGTCGTCATGGCGACGGCCAAGGTCGGTTCGGCCGTGGTGCACGACACCGACGGCGCCGGCATCGGCATCATCACCGAGCGCGACATCCTGCGCTCGGTGGCCGCCGGAGAGGACCTCGACGCCGAGACGGCCGGCGACCACCAGACCTCCGAGGTCGTGTTCGCCGCTCCGACGTGGACCCTCAACGAGGCGGCCGACGCGATGAAGCGCGGCGGCTTCCGCCACCTCGTCGTGCTGCATGACGGCCAGGTCGCCGGGATCATCTCGGTCCGCGACATCGTCAAGGTGTGGGGTCAGGACCGGTCCTGACCGACGGCTGCCCCGCGAGCCGTACACCTAGCCGCGCAGCCGTACCCGCATCGGCAGGCCGTCGGCGGGCCTGATCGTCACGAGCGGCACCGCCCGCGGCGGCGGTCCGACCGGCTCGAGGTCCACCCGTGCCACCAACGACGCGAGCACGAGCGCTCCCTCGAGCAGCGCCATGTCGCGCCCGACGCACAGCCGCGGCCCCGCCCCGAAGGGCAGGTACGCCGACGACGCCACGACCTCGCGGCGCCGCAGGCCGTCCTCGCCGAGGAAGCGCGACGGGTCGAACCGCTCGGGGTCCGGCCACGCTGCGGAGTCACGATGGACGAGCCAGGGACTCATGATGATCAGTGCGTCAGCGGGCACGTCGACGCCGCCGAGCACGTCGGGGGCGAGCGAGCGCCGGGTGATGACCCACGCCGGCGGGTAGAGGCGCAGCGTCTCGTCGAGCACCGCCGCCGTCCGAGGCAGCCGCGCGAGATCCGCGAAACCCGGTGAGCCGCCTGGGCAGACGGCGTCGACCTCGTCGCGCAGGCGGCCGAGCTCCTCGGGGTTCGTCGCGAGCAGGTGCCACGCCCAGGTCAGTGCGCTCGCCACCGTCTCGTGCCCCGCGACGATGAAGGTCACCACCTGGTCGCGCACCTGCTGACGGGAGAGGTGCGAGCCGTCGTCGTCGTGCGCGGCGAGCAGCAGGTCGAGCATGTCGCGCGGCGGGCAGCCCTCGGGCAGCGGTCGCGTCGCACGGTCCGCGAGCATGGCGTCGACCGCCGCGTCGAGCTTCGCCACGGCGCGGCGCAGCACGACGTTGGTCGGTGTCGGGATCGCGACCGGAACGGGAAGCGGCGAGCGCGCCTTCCTCACCACGACGTCGAGCGCCGCGAGGGTGGCGTCGGCGAGCCGCTCCGCGTCACGGCTGAGGTCCGAGCCGAACAACGACGCGCCGACCACCTCCAGGGCGACGTGCATCATCGCCTCGTCGACGTCGACGACCTGTCCGTCGCTGCGTGCCCACCGTGCGAGCAGCCGGTCGATCGCGGTGCGCACGTGGCCGGCGACGAGCTCCAGCGACGCGCGGTGGAACGCCGGCTGGATCACGGGGCGCTGTCGGCGCCAGGCCTCCGTGTCGGCCGTCAGCAGGCCCTCGCCCGTCACGAGGGCGAGCGTCGTGTACTGCAGCGTGCGCTTGCCGTAGGCCTTCGCGTTGGTCACGAGGACGCGGCGCACGGCGTCGGCGTCGGTCACGAGGTAGGTCGCGGGCACCGGGATCGGGAACTGCAGGACGTCGCCGTAGGACGCGCGCATCGCGGCGAGGAAGGCCAGCGGGTCGCGCCGGATCGCCCCGATGGACCTGAGCATGTCGCCGCCCGCCGGACCCGGCGCGGTGATGGGCGCAGGACGCGGGATCGGCACCCCTCGATCCTCTCAGCCCCGCCCCCTCATGACGTCCACGCGCCGCACAGGTCCCGCTCACGTCATGAGCATCGCGGCCTGCGTCAGAGGCGGGCGAGGTCCGCCACGTCGGCGTCGAAGAGCGCCTGCACCTCGTCGGTCACGGACGGGCGGGCGACCGCCAGCGCGGCGAGGTGGTCCTCCGTCGTCGGCCCGTCGCCGTCGGACCCGGCGTAGACCGCCCTCTCGAAGGACGCCTGCGACGCGACGCGCGCGACGTGGGCGATCTCCGCAGGCGTGAACGACGCGCTACGCCGGACGAGCGTCTCGACATCCACTCGCGAGGCGTCGACGTAGCGCGTCCAGATCGCCGACCGCGCAGCGTCGTCCGGCGTGCCGATCGGGATGACGTAGTCGAAGCGGCCGGGCCGCGTGAACGCCGGGTCGAGCGAGCGCAGGTCGTTCGTGGCGCAGACCAGCAGCCGCTGGTCGTGCTGACGGAACGCGGGCACCACCTTGAGAAGCTCGTTCGTGAGCCCGTGCATCGGACCGGTCGGGGCGTCGCCTCGCACCGACGCGATCTCCTCGACCTCGTCGATGAACACCAGCACCCGTTCGAGCCGGCGGACCTGCTCGAACGCGGTGCGCAGCGCCTGCGCGGGACCCGCGGGGTCGGCGAGCAGCGCGCTCGGGAGGATCTCGACGAACGGCCAGCCGAGCCGGCTCGCCATGGCCCGGGCGAACGACGTCTTGCCCGTGCCCGGCGGCCCGAACAGCACGATCGCGCGCGGCGGCTCCACACCGTGGCGTGCCGCGATCTCGGGGCGGTCGAGCGGCGCCACGACGCGACGCTCGATGAGGTCCTTCACGCGGTGCATGCCGGCGAGGTCGTCCCACAGCCGCGCGGGGAGGACGTGGCCGCCGAGGTCGGCGAGCACGTCGGCCTGCGCCGACTCCACCGACACGACCTTGTCGAAGTAGGCCACCGCCGGCCGACGCGTGAAGCCGGCGTTGGCGAGGCCGTCGGCGAGCTGCTCCTCCTCGGGCAGCACGTAGGACAGCACCCGTACCCGCTGGTCGTCGAGGGCGCGTTCGAGACCGAGCAGCAGGGCGGAGGCCATGCCCTGGCCGCGCCACTCCTCGGCGATGGCGAGGCGCACGACCCAGGCGCGGTCGCCCGACACGGTCGAGACGACGGCACCGACGACCTCGTCGTCGCGCTGGGCCACGACGGCCGGCTGGTCGACGCGCAGCGCGGCGATCACCTCCGCGAGGCCGAAGATGCTGCCTTGGTGGGCGCTCGTCGCGTCGAGCAGGCGGACGAGCGACTCGAGGTCGTCGTCGTGGTAGTCCCGGATGAACCAGCGCATGCGACACGGTCCCGCACGCCGCCGGGCCCGGCGCACGCCGTTGCGGAGGTCTCCCGCCTAGCCACCCTCCGGCACGGCGCTTGCCCTGAGCCGCTCGGCACCGGAGTACACGTTGAGGTGCCCGTCGCGGACGAAGGCCGCCAGCGTGAGCCCGGCCTCGCGCGCCGTGTCGACCGAGAGCGACGTTGGGGCGGAGACCGCTGCCACCACCGGGATCCCGGCCATGGCTGCCTTCTGCACGATCTCGAAACCCGCGCGACCACTGACGACGAGAACGTCGGCGTGCAGGTCGTGCATGAGCGCGTGCCCCACGACCTTGTCGACCGCGTTGTGCCGGCCGACGTCCTCGCGCACCACGAGGATCCCGCCGTCGGCCGTCGCGAGCGCAGCGCCGTGCAGCCCTCCGGTACGCCGGAACAGCACCTGCTTGTCGCGCATGGCGTCCGGAAGCGCTGCGAGGACGGCGACGTCCACCCGCACGTCGCTCCGCACGACGGGCATCGCGGCGAGCACGGCGTCGATCTGGTCGCGACCGCACAGACCGCAGGCGCTCGACGGCGCGGACACGCGACCGAGGGTCGAGAGGTCGACCTCGGTCGAGTCGCGTACGACGACCGCGACGTCGCCCGTCGAGCCCGGGCCGCCCTCGCCGTCGCGGCAGGGGCGTACCCCTGCGAGGTCCGCGCGGGACCGCACGACGCCCTCGCCGACCGCGAGCCCCGCACCGAGCTCGAGGTCGTGGCCGGGAGTGCGCATCGTGGAGCCGAGCAGACGCAGCTCGCCGCGGTGCTCGACGTGCACGTGCAGCGGCTCCTCCACGATCACGACGTCGCCGCGGGCGCCACCGCCGGGACCGCCGACCCGGTCGACGCGCACGCGAGCGACCGACGTGGTCCGGTCGACGCTGTCCATGGCGCGACGCTACCTCCCGGACCCCGGGTCGGCTCCGCACGACGGACCGGGATCTGGTCGGATGGCGTCATGACGCGGGTGGCTGTGATCGGTGCGGGGTTCGCCGGGCTGGCGGCGGCGGTGGACCTCGTCGACGCCGGGGTCGATGTCGTGGTGCTCGAGGCGCGCGACCGGGTGGGCGGCCGGGTCTGGTCGCAGCCGCTGGACGGCCCGGGCGGCACCGGACCGGTGATCGAGCGTGGCGCCGAGTTCGTCCTCGCCGGCTACGACGTCATGCGGTCCTGGCTCGTCCGGTTCGGCCTGCGCCTCGTCGACACCGGCATGAGCTACTACGTGCGCGAGCCGCAGGGCGGCGGCGACGTCACCGTGACCGACATGCGCGACGCGGCGACCGCGCTCGCCGCAGCACCGCGCACCGACGGCGTGAGCGTCGCCGGGCTGCTGGCCGGCGTCGAGGTGCGTCCCGAGGTCGCCGAGGCGGTGCGCTCGAGGATCGAGGTGTCCTGCGCGTGGTCGGCCGACGACCTCGCGGCCGACGTCGTCGACCACGTCGCATCCTTCGCCGACCTGCCGAGCCACCGGGTCGAGGGTGGCAACCAGCAGCTCGCCGTCGCGATGGCCGGGCTGCTCGGCACACGGGTCCGCCTCGGCGTGGCCGTGCGCGAGATCGGGCACAGCCCGAAGGGCGTGCTGCTCGAGACGACGGCCGGCACCGACCTGTTCGACGCCGTGGTGATCACGGTGCCGCTCCCTGTGCTCTGCGAGCTGGAGATCACGCCGCCGCTCCCCTATGACAAGCGCCTCGCGCTGCACCGGCTCACCATGGGGCACGCGGCGAAGGCGCACGTCGGTCTGCGATCCGCTGCGCCGACGAGCGCCGTCCTGTCGGTGCCCGACCGCTTCTGGTGCTGGACCGCCGCCGGGCCCGACGGCGACGTGCTCCCGGTGCTCAACGGCTTCGCCGGCTCCCCCGCGGCGGTGGACGCCCTGACCGACGGCGACACGTGGGTGCAGCGGCTCGTCGCGCTGCGCGACGACCTCGACCTCGACCCGGCCACCGCCGTGGTCACGACCTGGCACGACGACCCGTGGGCGCGCGGCGCCTACTCCGCCGACGGGCTCGCGGCGCAGCCCGGCGACGCCGAGCTCGTCGCTGCGCCGCACCACCGGCTCTTCGTCGCGGGAGAGCACACCGCGGGCGCGTGGAGCGGGCTGATGGAAGGAGCGCTCCGCAGCGGGTCTCGCGCCGCGCGGGAGGTGCTCGCAGCTCTCGGCGTACGCCGCTGACGCCGAGACGTGGCGTCAGCGGCGTGACACCTCGCGCTGACGCCGCGTCTCGACTAGCGCTCGCAGGCCGCCTTCAGGCCGTCGGCCTCCATCCGGAGGTACTTCGTGGTGATCCTGCGGGTCAGCCCCGCCACCATCGTCGATGTGGGGCCGTCGTACTCGATCGCGAGAGTGACGGAGGATCCGGACGACGTCGGGGTGATGGCGTGGAACGCCGTGAGGTCGGCGCCCATGGCCTTCGACGTCCAGGTGAAGGACCGCACCGCGATGACCTCGGTGACCGTCCACGTGACCGGCGACAGCTTCGGCTGCACGACCCGGGCACGCGACCCGACGGCCAGCGGACCGGGAGGGTCGAGCTCGACGCTCGTCACCGACGCGGTCCACGTCGGCATCAGCAGGACCTCGCTCAGCACCGACCAGACGCGCTCGGGGCTCGCCGCGACGTCGACCGTGGTCTCGATCCTGCGCACTCGTCCGCCTCCCGTCGTGGTCCTACCGCTCCTCGCGGAGGATATGACAACGGCACGGACCCGTTGGGGTCCGTGCCGTGATCGTCGTGCTGCGCTCAACCCTTCGGGGTCTCCGGGGCCGGGGTGCGCGTGTCCTTGCTGCGGGAGAACAGGGAGGCGATCGAGAAGATCGGGTCGTAGCGCTTGTCGGCGACGCGCTCCTTGAGCGGGATGAGCGCGTTGTCGGTGATGTGGATGTGCTCGGGACACACCTCGGTGCAGCACTTGGTGATGTTGCAGTAGCCGAGGCCGTGGTCGTCGACGGCGACCTTGCGGCGGTCGACGGTGTCGAGCGGGTGCATGTCGAGCTCGGCGATGCGCATCAGGAAGCGCGGGCCGGAGAACGTCGTCTTGTTCTCCTCGTGGTCACGCACCGCGTGGCACACGTTGTTGCACATGAAGCACTCGATGCACTTGCGGAACTCCTGCGAGCGCTCGACGTCGACCTGCGCCATGCGGTAGTCGCCGGGCTCGAGGTCGGCCGGCGGCGCGAACGCGGGCACCATGCGGGCCTTCGTGTAGTTGTACGAGACGTCGGTGACGAGGTCGCGGATCACGGGGAACGTGCGCATGGGCGTGATCGTGATGACCTCGTCCTCGGTGAACGTGTTCATCCGGGTCATGCACATGAGCCGCGGCTTGCCGTTGACCTCGGCGCTGCACGAGCCGCACTTGCCCGCCTTGCAGTTCCACCGGACCGCGAGGTCGGGGGCCTGGGTGGCCTGGAGACGGTGCACGATGTCGAGGACGACCTCGCCCTCGTTCACGTCGACCTCGTAGTTCTGGAGGTCGCCGCTCTCGTCGTCCCCGCGCCAGACGCGGAACTTCGCCTTGTAGGTCATGAGTGCTCGCCCTTCGGCAGCTCGGCCTCGGTCAGGTACTTGTTCAGCTCGTTGACGTCGAACAGCTCGAGCAGGTCCTCGCGCATGGGCGAGAGCGGCTGGCGGTAGATCGCGACGCCGTCGCCCTCGGTGCGGCTGACGATGTTGAGCTGTCGCCAGTCCGGGCTCATGACCGGGTAGTCGTCCCGGGTGTGGCCGCCACGGCTCTCCTGTCGCTCGAGCGCCGAGCGCGCGATCGCCTCTGAGACGAGCAGCATGTTCTTGAGGTCGAGCGCGAGGTGCCAGCCCGGGTTGAACGCGCGGCCGCCCTGGACCGACGCGCGCCGGACCCGCTCCTTGAAGCCCTCGAGCCGGTCGAGCGCCTCCTGCATCTCGGACTCGGTCCGGATGATGCCGACGAGGTCGTTCATCGTCTGCTGCAGGTCGGCGTGGATGGTGTACGGGTTCTCGCCGCCCTCGACGTGGAACGCCGCGAGCGCCTCCGTCTCGGCGTCGGCCACCATCTCGTCGGTGACCGTCGGCCTCGCGCCGCCGAGCTCGTCGACGTAGATCGCGGCACCGAGACCGGCGCGACGACCGAAGACCAGCAGGTCGGACAGGGAGTTGCCGCCGAGGCGGTTGGAGCCGTGCATCCCGCCCGAGACCTCGCCGGCGGCGAACAGGCCGGGGAGCTTGGTCTGCTCGTCGTCGGGGTCGACCTCGACGCCGCCCATGACGTAGTGGCAGGTCGGTCCGACCTCCATCGGCTCCTTGGTGATGTCGACGTCGGCCAGCTCCTTGAACTGGTGCCACATCGAGGGGAGCTTCTTCTTGATGACGTCGGCCGGGAGCCGGGTCGAGACGTCGAGGTAGACGCCGCCGTGCGGGGTGCCGCGGCCGGCCTTGACCTCGGAGTTGATCGCGCGGGCGACCTCGTCGCGCGGGAGCAGCTCCGGTGGGCGCCGGTTGTGCTCGGGGTCGGTGTACCAGCGGTCGCCCTCTTCCGGCGTGGTGGCGTACTGCGCCTTGAACACGTCCGGGATGTAGTCGAACATGAACCGCTTGCCCTCGGAGTTGGTGAGGATCCCGCCGTCACCACGCACCGACTCGGTCACGAGGATGCCCTTGACCGAGAGCGGCCAGACCATGCCGGTCGGGTGGAACTGGATGAACTCCATGTTGAGCGTGGTCGCGCCAGCCCGCATCGCCAGGGCGTGCCCGTCGCCGGTGTACTCCCACGAGGCGCTGGTGACCTTGAAGGTCTTGCCGATGCCGCCGGTGGCGAGCACGACGGCAGGTGCCTCGAACACGACGAAGTCGCCGGTCTCCCGGTAGTAGGCGTAGGCACCCGCGATCCTGCCGTCGTTGACGAGCAGGCGGGTCACGGTGACCTCGGCAAAGATCTTGATCTTCGACTGGTAGTCGCCGGTCTCGCGGAAGTCCTCCTGCTGCAGCGACACGATCTTCTGCTGCAGGGTGCGGATCAGCTCGAGGCCCGACCGGTCGCCGACGTGGGCGAGACGAGGGTACTCGTGGCCGCCGAAGTTGCGCTGGGAGATCTTGCCGTCGGGCGTGCGGTCGAAGAGCGCGCCGTAGGTCTCGAGCTCCCACACCCGCTGCGGGGCCTCCTTGGCGTGCAGCTCGGCCATCCGCCAGGAGTTGAGGAACTTGCCGCCACGCATCGTGTCGCGGAAGTGGACCTGCCAGTTGTCCTTCGAGTTCACGTTGCCCATGGCGGCGGCGATGCCGCCCTCGGCCATGACGGTGTGCGCCTTGCCGAACAGCGACTTGCACACGATGGCGACGGTCTTGCCCTGGAGTCGCGCCTCGATGGCGGCGCGGAGTCCGGCGCCTCCGGCGCCGATCACCACGACGTCGAAGGAATGACGCTCGAGGTCGGTCATGGAAGTCCTTTGCGCGATCAGGCGGAGAAGAACACGAGGTCGCTGATGCGGCCCGAGGCGAGCAGGTAGACGTAGAAGTCCGCGAGCACGACGGTGCAGAGCGAGATCCACGCGTAGAGCATGTGGTGCTCGTTGATCTTCGAGACGAAGGTCCACGCCTTGTAGCGCAGTGGGTGCTTCGAGAAGTGCGTGATGCGCCCGGCCGTGATGTTGCGGCACGAGTGGCACGACAGCGTGTAGAGCCACAGGGCCACGGCGTTGGCCGTGAGGATCAGGGTGCCGAGGCCGAGGTAGCCCCACTTGCCGCCCGGGGTCTTGAACGCCAGCACCGCGTCGAGCGTGAGGACCACGTTGAGGATCAGTGCGAGGTAGAGCGCGTAGCGGTGCAGGTTGTTGAGGATCAGCGGCAGCTTGCGCTCACCGGAGTAGGCCGAGTGCGGCTCGGCGACGGCACAGGCCGGCGGCGAGAGCCAGAACGACCGGAAGTAGGCCTTCCGGTAGTAGTAGCAGGAGAACCGGAACGTCAGCGGGATCCACGCGATGAGCAGCGACGGCGAGAGCATCCACCACGAGATGGGGCCGCCCGGCTCGGTGCCCTCGACGCAGGTGGTCGACAGGCACGGGGAGTAGAAGAGCGAGATGTACGGCGCGGAGTAGTAGTACTTCCCGCTGAACACCCGCCACGCGGAGTAGACGACGAACGCCGTCAGGGCCAGGAAGACGCCCAACGGCTGGAGCCACCAGCGGTCGGTACGCAGGGTGTCCGCGTCGATCTTCGCGCGTCCCGGTGAGTGGATCCCGGTCGTTGCCATACGGCGCCTGCCCGTCTCGTTCGGTCCTGTGGTCCGAGGCGAGTGTGCCACCCGGCCCTCCCGGGTGCCCGTCTCGCACCCGTGACATCGGCCACAGGTGAGGCCAGCCTCCTCGGCCCGGTCCGTCAGCCGGAACGGCCCTCCCGGGTTACCGTGCCCGCGTGAGCCTCCCCACCCCTCCCGAGCGCCTCGACGCCACCGACGCCGACCGCATGAGCCGCGAGGCGGTCGAGCTGGCCGCCGAGATCATCCGGGTCGACTCCACGAGCGGCAACGAGACCGCCGTGGCCGAGGTCCTGGCCGCCTTCCTGGCGGCGAACGGCGTCGAGGCCGAGCTCGTAGCCCGCGACCCGGCCCGGGCCAACCTCGTGGCCCGGATCCCCGGCACCGCCGGCGGGCCGTCGCTCGCCCTCGTCGGGCACAGCGACGTCGTGCCCGCCGACGCCCGCGACTGGACCCATCCCCCGTTCGCCGCGGTGGTCGACGACCACGGCTACCTCTGGGGCCGGGGCGCGGTCGACATGAAGAACGAGGTGGCGGCCCGCACCGCCGCGGTGGCCTCGCTGGCCCGGTCGGGGTGGCGCGGCAGCGGCGACCTGCTGCTGGTGATCGTGGCCGACGAGGAGGACGGCGCGGCGCACGTCGGCATGAACTGGCTGGTCCGCGAGCGGCCGGACATCGCCACGACGTACGCCCTCAACGAGGGCGGCGGGATCGCGTTCTCGCTGGCCGACGGCCGGCACCTCACGGAGATCTCCGTCGGCGAGAAGGGCACCTGCCCCATCCGGGTGGACGCCATCGGCGAGGCGGGCCACGCCTCGACCCCGACCCTCGGCGACAACGCCGTGCCGCTGCTCGGCCGCCTGCTGGCGCGCCTGGGGCGCGGCGAGGCGGAGCCGCAGGACCATCCGCAGGTCCGCGTCATGCTCGACACCCTGCTCGGGGTCGGCGCGGTCGACCGGCTCGGGCTGGCCGAGGCGATCCGCCAGGGCGGGCTGCTGCACCCCGACCTCGCCACGAGCCTCCCGGCGGTCGCGGGCATCACGATGTCGCCGACGGTCCTGCACGGCGCCCCCGCGCGCAACGTCATGCCGGCCCGGGCCGGCGTCGAGCTCGACTGCCGGATCCTGCCGGGCACGACGGAGCAGGAGGTGCTCGAGGCGGTGCGGCGGCGGCTGGGCGACGACATCCCGTACGAGCTGCTCCAGCCGGAGCCGGCCAACCACGGCAACGCCTCGACCGCGGTGAGCCCGCTGTGGGACGTCGTACGCCGGTTCGCCGACGAACGGCTCGGGACCACGCTGTTCCCGACGCTCTGCTCGGGCTTCACCGACTCGGTCTACCTGCGCCGCGAGTTCGGGACGATCGCCTACGGCTTCAGCCCGTTCGCGACGACGCCGGCAGCGGTCATCGACGCCGGCTACCACAACGCCGACGAGCGCGTGCACGTCGCCGACATCGCCCTGTCCGCCGACTTCCACGCCTACGCCGCGCGGTCCCTCCTCAGCTGAGGCACGCATGTCACTGGTGCTGTGGTCGCTTCCGGGGCCGGGAAGAAGCCACACCACCAGTGACACGGCGGCTGTCAGTGCAGGGGGTGGAGGAAGAGGCCGCTGGCGAGCTTGGGCTCGAACCAGGTGCTCTTGGGGGGCATGACCTCGCCGGCGTCGGCGACCGCGACGAGGTCCGCGGTCGGGGTCGGGCAGAGGGTGAAGCCGACCGCGGCCCGGCCCTCCGCGACGAGGCGCTCGATCTCCTTCGCGCCGCGGATGCCGCCGACGAACGCGATCCGGGAGTCGGTGCGCGGGTCGCCGATGCCGAGCAGCGGAGCGAGGACGCGCTCCTGCAGGATCGATACGTCGAGGCGCCCGAGCGGGTCGCCGTCGTCGACGTCGCGCGCCCGCGCCCGGAACCAGTCGCCATCGAGGTGCACCCCGAACTCGTGCGCCACCTTCGGGGTCACCGCACCCGACGCCGGGCTCAGGTCGAAGCCCGTCTCGTCGAGCGCCACGAGCAGCTCCTCGACGCTCAGCCCGAACAGGTCCGCGACCACGCGGTTGTAGGCCATCACGTGCACGTCGTCGATCGGGAACACGACCGCCAGGAAGCGGGAGCACTCCGGACCCCCGTGAGCCTCGTGCCCGGGCGCCTGCTCACCGCGGGGGGCGTCAGCGGCGCGGCGCGCCGCGTGCACGCGCGAGGCGGCGGCGCTGCGGTGGTGGCCGTCGGCGACGTAGAGGTCGCCGGCCTCGGCGAAGGCGCGGTGCAGGGCATCGATCTCCGACGGATGGTCGACGATCCACAGCCTGTGCCCGACACCGTCGCGCGTGACGACGTCGACGGCCGGGTCGCGGGTCACCACGCGCGACACGACGTGGTCGACGTCGGCCGAGCGGCGCGACAGCAGGAACACCGGCTCGTCCTGGGCGTCGAGCGCCTCGATGTGGCGGACGCGGTCGTCCTCCTTGTCGGGCCGGGTGAGCTCGTGGACCCGCACCCGGCCGGCGTCGTAGTCCGCGACGCCCACGACCGCGACGACACCGGTCTGCACGACGTCGCCCATCACCTGCCGGTAGACGGAGTACGTCGGCTCGTCGTCGCGCACGAGCACGCCACGTGCGACGAAGTCCTCGAGGTTGGCCCGACCGCGCGCGTAGACCTCGTCGCTGTGCGGCTGGACCGATGCCGGCAGGTCGATCTCCGGACGAGACACCCGCAGGAACGAGTCGGGGTCACCACCGGCGTAGGCCCTCGCCTCCTCGACGTCGACCACGTCGTACGGCGGGGACATCACCCGCTCGGCGAGCCCGGGGGCGGGACGCAGCGCACGGAACGGACCGACCTCGACCACGCGGCTCTCCTGCGGTGCTCTGCTCTCGACGGTACGTGCTCCCGAACGGGCGCCCCGAACCTACCGGGCCGCCGCCGCGCCCGACAGCGCCGGCGTGCGCACGACCAGGACCCATCCCGTCACGATGAGCAGCTGCGCGAGGGCGTAGGTGCTCATGACGAGGAACCCCGACGCGGGCACGTCGAGGTCGGCGGCGCCGAGCCCGATGAGCAGGTCGGAGACCAGGAAGAGCACACCGCCGACGCCGATCCGGCGGTCGCCCATCGCGACGGCGCAGGCGGCCATGGTCACGAGCGCCGCGGAGTAGACCGCGATGGGGATGCGCAGTTCGCCGAGCATCGGACCGACCACGACCTGCAGCGCGAGCCACAGCAGCGCCCAGGCGGCGAGGACCCAGCGTCGTCGACGGAGCCCGTCGGCCGCGCCGAGGCGCAGGAAGCCGAGGATGTAGCAGACCTGCATGACGAGGAACGCGCCCATGCCGGCGATGAACCACGCGCTGCCCGACGGGCCGAGCAGCTCGTCGCCCGCGAGCGCCGCCACGAGACCCGCCATGAGCAGGCCCGGCGGCCGGCGGTCGCAGGCGAGCCACGCCCACACCACCAGCAGACCGCACAGGAACGGCTTCGTGACGAGCTCGAGCCACGAGATGCCGACGGACACCGACACGAGGTTCGCGACGGCGACGACGACGAACGCGACGAGCACGGGGCGCGGCGCAGGCAGGATGTCGGTCATCGGAGCTCCTCCCCGTAGCGGGTCGGCGTCACTCTAGGGCGAGGTGGCCCGTCATCGGGTCGTGCGACCCGCGGTCATGATCTGCACGAACCGCTCCACGCTGCAGGCGGACACGACCTCGCCGACCAGGTCGAGATCGAGGTCGGACGCGGAGCGGAAGCGCAGGCACCCCTTGCCCAGGTCGGGCGGGCGGGCCGCCGACCACCGGGCGCGGAAGTCCGCCTCGCTCATCACCGCACCGGTGTAGAGCGGCAGCAGGTGCAGCGTCGAGTAGTTCTTCTGCGCCGCCAGCCCCGCGATCATGAGCGGCTTGCCGTTGTAGGTCTCCGGCGCCACCTCGAGCGGGACGACCCAGGTGATCATCCCGTGGCCCATGGTCTCGACGAAGCCTTCGGGCATCGCGGCACCGACCGCCGAACGCACCACCGCGAGCTCCGCCGCACGGTCGGGCGGGAGCTCGCGGAGGTAGGCGTCCGGCGCGGACGCCGTGGATGCGGCCACGGGGATCAGGTCTGGTCGTCGATCTCCGCGTCGGCCGCGTTGGTGCGCACGGACGCGATGCCGCCCAGCGCGGAGTCCTTCTCCTTGTAGGCTTGCGACTGGGCGATGATCTGCCCGTTCGCGGCGACGAGGTTGAAGCGGTACTTGCCCTGCGCGTCGGTCTTGAGGACGAACTTGCCGGCCATGCGAGCCTCCGTGTGGTGATGCCCCCGAATGTCGGGGCGAGCCTAGGAAGCCCTGGGTCCCGACGACGCGTTTTCGCCGAATCCGCGACGTCTCGTCGGAGGACCGTCGGGGTGGCGACGTCACACGCCGTGCATCGCCGCGATCCGGCCGCCGTCGATCGCCGCGACCAGCTCGGCGTGGTCGCGCGTGTTCTGCGCGGCGTACTCGAACGCGAACTCCGTGATCGCGTCGTCGAACGTCCGCCCGTTGCCGAGGTAGGCCGCGATCGCGATGCGGGCGCCCGAGCGGGCGTGCGCCCTCGCGAGGGTCCAGGCACAGGCCTCGGCGTACATCCGCATGCCCTCGGGCTGGAGCACCGCGATGTCGAAGCTGCCCTTGCCGTCGCGCAGCTGACGGACGTAGAAGTCGTGGTCGTCGCCGTCGAGGCCGCGACCGCGGTACCACCCCAGGAAGATGTCGCTCGCGGCCTGCATGACGCGCTGGCCGGCCACGACGCGGTGGCCGGGCCGCTCGTACTCGGACCGCCCGAGGTAGGGCTCCAGGACCGACTGCGTGGCCTCCTTGAACTGCAGGATCAGCGGGTCCTCGTGGTCGCGGCCGAGGAGCAGCGTCATCCAGGCACGGGTCCCGACGCTGCCGACGCCGACGACCTTGCGGGCGAGGTCGCCGAAGGTGTACTGCTCGGCGAGCAGGCGGCGGTCGTCCTCGAGCGTCGTGCGGTAGTCGGACAGGATGCGCGCCGACTCGCCCTGGATCCACGCCTCGCCCTGCTCGCCCGCGAGCTCGACCAGCGGGACGACGAGCGGCGGCTGGGAGCGGAAACGGGGGATGCCGTCCACGGTCTCGGTGAGCTTCGTGAACGCCTGCAGGTTGTCGCGCGTCGCGAACTTGTTCACGGTGCGGCGGGCGAACTGCACGCGCGACTCCGGGATCTTCACCTTCGCGGCCGAGACCCGCGCCTGGATCATCGACAGGAGGTTCTCGACCTCGAGGCGGGAGTACCACACCTGCAGGTTGGACATCGCGGCGAAGGAGGACATCGCCGTGCGGTAGGCGCGGACGCCGTCGCGCACGACCTCGATGGTCGACGGCTCGTCGAAGCCGTTGTCCTGGGAGGCGATGACGAGCGACGCGGCGAGGCGCTTCACGTCCCACTCCCACGGTCCAGGCAGCGTCTCGTCGAAGTCGTTGAGGTCGAAGATCAGCCGACGCTCGGGCGAGTTGTAGATGCCGAAGTTGACCAGGTGGGCGTCGCCGCACACCTGCACGCGCAGGCCCGAGGTCGGCGTCGTCGCGAGGTCCATCGCCATGACGGCGGCGGCGCCGCGGAAGAAGGCGAACGGCGAGGACGCCATCCGCCCGTAGCGGATCGGCAGCAGCTCCTGCACCCGGGTGCTGCCCTGCTCCTCGAGCACCTCGAGCGGCGACCGGCGCGCCTCCGACGCCCGGAACTCGGCGTGCGAGGACCGCGGCACCTGCTTGCGGGCCGCCTTGCCCAGCGCGGCCTGCTCGGCGACCGACCCCTTCGGGATCTCGAGCCTCGAGACGTTCGTCATGCGCTTCCCCTCGTCCTGTCCAGCTCCCACGCACGGACCCCGCCGACGATCCCGGCGGTGTTCGGCACGATGACGACATCGTCACCCAGCGCGGCGAGGATCTCGGGCGTGATCACCCGGGCGTTGCCCCCGCCGAGGTACAGCCTGTCCCACACGAACACCGGCCGCAGCGCGTCCACCACGCGCCGCACGCGCCGCGACCAGAACGACGGGCCGAGCCGCTTGCGCTCCTTGTCGCCGATGTAGGTGTCGTACGACAGCCCCCAGCGCACCGGGGCCTGGGACAGCTCGAGGTGGGGCGCGAGGCGGCCGCCGTCGAAGAGCGCGCAGCCGAGCCCGGTGCCCAGGGTGAGCACCAGCTCGAGGCCGGCACCCGTCACGACACCCGCGCCGTGCACCTCCGCGTCGTTGAGCACGATGGTCGGGACGCCGAGCCGCTCCGCGATCGCGGCCCGCGCGTCGAAGCCGGTCCACTGGTCCACCAGGTCGGGAACCGGCCGGGACCGCGGCCCGCTCTCGGTGACGTAGTGCGGAGTCACGATCACGACGCCGTGCCGGATCATGCCGGGGATCCCGACGGTGGCGCGGTCGGCCCCGGGCAGCGCGGCGGCGAGGTCGGCCAGCGCGTCGAGGAACCGTGCGGTCGAGAGCGGATAGGGCGTGGGCACCCGGACCGGCTTGGCGTGCAGGGTCCCCGCCTCGTCGAGCACCGAGGCCTTGAGGCCGGTGCCGCCGCAGTCCACGGCCAGGGTCATCGTCACGGGGCACAGTCTGACCTGCCGGGGCCTTCGCTGCGGCGGACACGAGCCGAACGGGTGCTCGAACACCTGTACGACCGGCTGCTACCCTCGTGCCATGTCGCTGGCTCTGCCGCTGCAAGCCTCGCTGCTCGACCTCGCCGACGAGGCCCGGCTCGGGTCGCTCCGCGGGCACGTGCAGTGCACGCCGCTGGCCCAAGCCGCGTGGGTGGACCACCGGCCCGGCTGGGTCGAGGGCTCCGACGCCGTCCTGGAGTCCCTGCTCCACGACGTGCCGTGGCGCTCCGAGCGTCGGCGGATGTACGACCGCGTCGTCGCGGTCCCCCGCCTGATCGCCTGGTACGACGCCGGCACGCAGCTGCCCCATCCGGTGCTCGCCGACGCCCGCGCCGCCCTCTCCGCGCACTACCGGCCTGGGCTCGGCGAGCCGTTCACCACCGCGGGCTGCTGCCTCTATCGCGACGGGCGGGACTCGGTCGCGTGGCACGGGGACACGATCGGTCGCTCGGCCACCGAGGACACGATGGTCGCGATCGTGTCCTTCGGGTCGCCCCGCTCGTTGCTCCTGCGCCCGCGCAGCGGCGGGCCGAGCCTGTCGTTCCGGCTCGGCCACGGCGACCTGCTCGTGATGGGCGGCTCGTGCCAGCGCACCTGGGAGCACGCCGTGCCCAAGACCGCGCAGCGCGTCGGGCCCCGGGTGAGCATCCAGTTCCGCCCGCACGGCGTGGCATGACGTGACGACGGCCGGTGACCCGCACGGGTCACCGGCCGTCGTCGTGGGCGTCCGGTCAGCCGACGTGAGCCACGGGGGCGTCCTCGTCGTCCTCCTTCACGGCGTCCTTGCCGATCGTGAACATGAAGAACGACACCAGGGCGGCGAGCACGAGGAACCCGGAACCGACCTCGAAGGCGTGGGTGTAGCCCGCCGTGAGCGCCGGCTTCATCCCGGCCGCCGTCGTCGTGCCGTTGACGGCGATGAACGCCGTGGTCGCGGCGACTGCCACGGTGTTGAGCAGCGCGGTGCCGACCGCGCCGCCGACCTGCTGCGAGGTGTTGAGCAGGGCCGAGCCGACGCCGGCGTCGGCCTTGCCGATGCCGTGCAGCGCGGTGGTCGACACCGGGATGAAGTTGAACGCCATCCCGAGGCTGATGAGGAGCATCGCCGGCAGCACGTGCGTGACGTAGGCCGAGTCGTACTCCAGTCGCGAGAGCCAGAACAGGCCGGACGCGCCCATGAGCAGGCCGGGCACCATGAGCGGCTTCGGGCCGACCCGCGGCAGCAGCTGGCTCGCCACACCGGCGCCGAGGATGATCCCGACGCTGAACGGCAGGAAGGCGAAGCCCGCGACGATCGGGGAGTAGCCCTTGACGACCTGCAGGTAGAGCCCGAGGAACAGGAACATCGCGAACAGGCCGACGCCCACGATGAGCGACACGAGGTACGACGCCCCCCGGTTGCGGTCGAGCAGGATCCGCATCGGCACGAGCGGGTTCGACACGCGGTTCTCGATGACGAAGAAGCTGACGAGCATCACGAGCGCGAGCCCGAACCAGGCGAGCGTGGCCGGCTCGGTCCAGTGCGCCGACTCGGTGAACGAGTGCGGGGCCGCCTTCGTGAAGCCGTACACCAGGGCCACGAGGCCGACCGAGACGGTGATCGCGCCGAGCACGTCGTACTGCGCCGTGCCGTCGGCACGGCTCTCCCGGATGAAGGGGACGGCGAGCAGCACCGCGACGATCGCGATCGGCACGTTCACGAGGAAGCACCAGCGCCAGGAGAGGTACTCGGTGAGGACACCGCCGAGGAGCAGTCCGAGCGCGGCGCCGCCGCCCGCGATGGCGCCGTAGACGCCGAACGCGCGGGCGCGCTCCTTGGGCTCGTGGAACGTCACCGTGATGAGCGAGAGGGCGGCGGGCGCGAGTAGCGCGGCGAACACGCCCTGCAGGCCACGGGCCGCGAACAGCAGCGTGCCGGTGGCGGCGATGCCGCCGAGGGCGGAGGCGCCGGCGAAGCCGATGAGGCCGATGATGAAGGCGCGCTTGCGGCCGATGTAGTCGGCGATCCGGCCGCCGAGCAGCAGCAGGCCGCCGAACGCGAGGGCGTAGCCCGTCACGACCCACTGCTGGTCCGCGTCGGCGATCCCGAGCTCCGCCTTGGCCGACGGGAGAGCGAGGTTCACGATCGAGGCGTCGAGGATGATCATGAGCTGCGCGATCGCGATGACGAACAGCGCGCGCCAGCGCAGCGGGTCGAGCGGGATACCTGCGGTCGAGAGGTGCCAGCCGTGGGTGTCGGTGGCGACGGCCGGGCCGTCGACGACGCTCGGAGCGTCGGGTGAGCTGGACATGCGGGGGCCTTCCGGTCGGGAGCGCGCGGCGGGTGCGCGAGGTAAGGGCAACCTGAGTTCAGTGTGCCCGGGACAACCGACAGTGGTCGTGCGCGTATTCCGCGACCGGCGGCACCAGCGCGTGCCGCTAGCGTGACGTGCGTGACATCAGAGCTCCGGCACGTGCGCGCGACCCGCTACGTGCTCGCGCTGCGCGAGGGCGGCTCGCTGCCCGGCATCGTCGAGGCCGACGACCTGGGCACCTACGTCGTGAAGTTCCGCGGGGCGGGGCAGGGCCGCAAGGCGCTCGTGGCCGAGGTGGTGGTGGGCGAGCTCGGCCGACGCCTCGGGCTGCCGGTGCCCGAGCTCGTGGTGCTCCACCTCGACTCCTCGATGGCCAGCGCGGAGCCCGACGAGGAGGTCCAGGACCTGCTGCGGGCCAGCCACGGGACGAACCTCGGGATGGACTTCCTGCCCGGGTCGCTCGGGATCGAGCGCCCCGACGGGGTCGACCCGGGGCTCGCCGCGCGCGTGCTGTGGTTCGACGCCCTGACCCAGAACGTCGACCGCTCGTGGCGCAACCCGAACCTGCTGCGCTGGCACGGCACGCCCTGGCTCATCGACCACGGAGCCGCGCTCTACTTCCACCACGACTGGACCACTCGTGAGGCCGCCGCCACCCGGGCCTACCCCACGGCCCGCGACCACGTGCTGCTCCCCGTGGCCGCGTCGGCGCGCGACGCGCACGACGTGCTGGCCCCGCGCGTGTCGGCGGAGCTCCTCGCCGAGGTGCTCGCGCTCGTCCCCGACGAGTGGCTCGACGGGGAGCAGGGGTTCGGCTCGGCGGCCGACGTGCGGGCGGCGTACGCCGACGTCCTGACCCGGCGCCTCGCGGCGCCGGAGTCGTGGCTCGACGCGGTGGAGGTGGCCCGTGGCGACGTATGAGTGGGCCGTCCTGCGCGTGGTGCCGAGGGTCGACCGCGGCGAGTACGTCAACGTCGGAGTCGTCGTCTACTGCCAGGCGCTCGACTTCCTGCGCGCGGCCATCACGCCGGACCTGTCCCGCGCGCTCGCCCTGGACCCCGGCCTCGACGTCGTGGCCGTGCGGACGCATCTCGAGTCGGTCGCCGGGGTCTGCGCCGGCGACCTGGCCGCGGGCGACAGCGGCCGCCGCTCCCCCGGCGAGCGGTTCCGCTGGCTGATCGCACCGCGCAGCACGGTGGTGCAGCCCTCGCCCGTGCACACCGGGATAACCGACGACCCCGCGGCCGAGCTGGCGGACCTCATGGCGCGCATGGTGTCGACGCCCCCGCCGCAGGGCTCGGGTCGTTAGGTTGGCCCCCGTGACGACCTCGGGGAGCGGCGATGAGTGACCAGGCAGCACCGGCGGCACCCGCGGCCGCGCCCCAGCTCGGCGGCAAGGAGTACCTCCGCCTCATCGGCATCGGGGCGATCGTGGGCATCCCCGCGGCGCTCGTGGCCGTCGGCTTCCTCGGCGTCGTGCACTACGTCGAGAAGTGGCTCTGGACCGACCTGCCCCAGGCGATGGGCCTGTCCGCCCCGCCGTGGTGGCTGATCCTCGGCCTTCCGATCGTCGGCGCCCTCCTGGTGTGGCTCGCCCGCACGGCGCTCCCCGGCGACGGCGGCCACGAGCCGCTCGGCGGCCTCAGCTTCGCGCCCACTCCTGTCGCGTACGCCCCGAGCGTCGCCCTCGCCGCGCTCGGCTCGCTGGCGTTCGGCATCGTCCTGGGACCCGAGGCACCGCTCATCGCGCTGGGCTCGGTCGTGGGCATGGCCGTGGCGCACTGGTGGAAGGTCACCGGCCCGGCCGCCCAGGTGATCTCCACCGCGGGCGTCTTCTCCGCCGTCTCGGCGCTGTTCGGCGGGCCGATCGTCGCCGGCGCCCTGCTGCTCGAGGGCGGCATCGCCATGGGGGCCAACCTCATCCCGGTGCTCCTCCCCGGCGTGGTCGCGGCCGCGATCGGCTACACGATGATCGTCGGCATCGGCAGCTGGGGCGGCATCCCGACCGAGCCGATGACCATCCCGGACCTGCCCGCCTACCCGAACACCCGCGTCATCGACCTGGTGCTGGCGATCGTCATCGGGATCGTCATGGCCCTCGTCGTCGCCGTCGTACGACGGGTGGGGCAGCGCGTGGTCGACGTCCGGCCGCGCCTCGGCACCGGACCCTCGCTCCTGCTCGGCGGCCTCGTGGTCGGACTCCTCGCGCTGGCCGTCGACGGCGCCGGCGGGGTCTACGACGACGTCCTGTTCAGCGGCCAGACGACCCTCCCGCTGCTGCTGGGCAACACCTCCGAGACGCTCATCCTGCTCATCGTCGCCGCCAAGGCGCTGGCTTACGCCGTCTCGCTCGGTGCCGGCTTCCGCGGCGGGCCGGTCTTCCCCGCGATCTTCATCGGCACCGGCCTCGCCCTGCTGATCGGCCTGCCGTTCGGAATGTCGACCACGGCCGCGCTCGCGATCGGTGCCGCGTGCGGCATGGCGGCGTTCACCCGGCTGATCTTCTCCTCCGTGATCTTCGTCCTGCTGCTCGAGGGGACCGCCGGGACGGCGGCCGTCCCGGCGGCCGTCCTGGCAGCGGCGACGGCCTGGGTCATCGGGAAGTTCCTCGACACCCGGGCGGCCGAGGCGGCGAGCGCCGCGACGAGCGGCGGGTCCGGCGCACCGGGGTCGGCGACCGCCTGACCCTGGCCTGTACGCTCGGCGCCATGACCGGTCCTGACGCCGCCCACGACCACGACTCGCACGCGGACCACCCGCTCTCCGCGACCGTCGTGCTGTTCGTCCTCGTCGCGGTCTTCGCCGCGATCTTCGCCGCGATGTCGACGAAGAAGATCGACGGACCCGTCGTGATCGTCACCGCCCTGCTGGCCGGCTGGGGTCTCGTGCAGGTCTGGGTCCTCGACAAGGACTGACGAGGCTGCTTGCAGCCGCAGTCATGTCCTGGTGCATCAGCTCATCCAGGACTGGGCTAGTCCTTCGGCTCGCCTCGACGCTGGAGCGACGCGAGGTAGTCGTTGTAGTCCGCGAGCTCGTCGGTGCCCTGTCCCGTCGTGGCCGCCCGCTCCTGCCGGCGGTCCGACCGACGGGCCTCACGCTCGTCGGCGCCCACCCACTGGAAGAACATCGCGATCATCACGATGAGCATCGGCACGTCGCCGGACGCCCAGCCGATCGACGCGCCGAGATGCTGGTCGGCGAGCAGGTCGGCGGCGAAGGGCCGCTGCAGGAGCGCGTAGAAGTCCGCGGCCATCACCGTCGTCGTCATCATCATCGAGATGGCGAAGAACGAGTGCAGCGGCATCACGACGATCATGACGATCATGCGCACCAGGAACGGCGGTCGCGTCGGGCCCGGGTCCACTCCGATGAGCGCCCAGAAGAACAGGAAGCCCGACAGCACGAAGTACCCGTTCATCGCGATGTGGCCCCAGTGGCTCGGCATGAGCCAGGCGTAGAGCGGCGTGTAGTAGAGGCCGTAGAACCCCGCGAGGAAGACGACCGAGGCGACGATCGGGTTGGCCAGGAACGAGACTGCGGGTGAGTGCAAGGCCGAGGTGAGCCACTCCCGCGGTCCGAGCTGGCCGGGGTTGCGCGGCAGGGTCCGCAGCGCGAGCGTGAACGGTGCTCCGAGCACCAGGAAGATGGGCACCAGCATGACCAGCGCCATGTGCTGGGCCATGTGGGCGCTGAACATGACGTGGGAGTACGTCGCGAGGCCCGACTGCGTCGCGAGCAGCAGCAGCCCGACACCGACGAACCAGTTGACCGACCGACCCAGAGACCATGCGTCGCCGGCGCGTCGCATCACGCGGAGGCCGGTCGCGTAGAGCGCCGCGAGCAGCAGCCCGACGACCAGCCAGAAGCCGTCGAGCCGGGCCTGCCCCCACAGCAGGTTGGCGGCGTCGGGAGCCGGCGGCAGGTCGAACCCCAGCAGCAGCCGCGCGGGTGACAGCGACGCGAGGGGCACGTCGCCGGACACCGGGGGCGGCGTGCGGGACAGCGCGACCGCGACCCCGACCGTCGCGGCCATGACGAGCACCTCGACGGCAGCGACCCGCAGGAAGACCACGCGTGCGGAGTCCGACGCGAGATCCCGCAGGGACCTGCGGCGGTGCCACAGCCCGAAGCCGGAGAGCACGGCGATCAGCGCCAGCTTGAGCAGGACGAGCCGGCCGTACGACGTCGTGACGAGATCGGTGACGCCGCCGAGGCGCACCCAGCCGCTGACCATGCCGCTCGACGCGACCGCCACGGCGCACCACAGCGCGAGCGCGCTGAAGCGCGGCACCGCCACGGGGAACGGTCGCCGGTCGGCCGTCCCGAGCAGGACGAGGGCGGTGATACCGCCGCACCACAGGCTCACCGCCACGACGTGCACCATGAGCGAGCTGACGGCGACGGTGTGGTCGGCCGCCGTGCCCGCATGGCTCGTGAGGGTCGGCGGGACCAGCGCGACGAGCGCGAGCACGCCGATGAGCGCAGCGCCGGTCGTCGTGCGCACGACGTAGGCGCACGCACCGACGACGAGGGCGAGAACGGCCTGCACGAGCAGGGCGCGGCCGACCTCGATGTCGCGCACGAAGCTCCACAGCAGCACCGGGTCGAGCACCGACGGCACCGGCTGGGCGAGGACGTCGGAGAGCGTCAGCACCACCTGTGCGACGACCGCTGCCGCCCAGGCGAGCGCGGACCACCGGGACGCCCTCGTCCATCGCAGCCGTGCGCCCTGCAGGACACCGTCGCGGGCCGGGACCAGGACGGCGCCGGCCAGGAGGAGCCCGACGGTGAGGATGGCGGCGAGGTCGGCGAGGACCCGGGAGACCGGGAGCGCCCACTCGGTTCCGTAACCGGCGTCGGGGATGCCGGGCGGGCTCGGGGCCGGACGCCCGGATCCGGTCCAGAGCAGGAGGGCCATGACGACGACGCCGAGGGCCAGCGAGCCCAGCAGGAGGCGCGCCGGACGCACCGCCGGGACCGGGGCCCCGGCCGTCGGCGTCGTCGTCACGGCGGAGGTCATGCCGACCGCCTCCGGGTGACGAGCACGACGGCGACGACGACGACGGCGAGCGCCACCGTCCCGGCGATGATCCCGCCCACCGGAAGCGACGACGAGGTCCCGTCCGCGACCGACGCCAGCGCCGACTCCGACACCGGCGCCGTGGACGACGCGGTCGCCGAGGGCGACGGCGTCGGGAGGTCGACGGTGAACGTGAACGTCCCCGTGACGGGGTGCCCGTCGTCGGCGACGACGCGCCACGCCACGGTGTAGAGGCCGCTGACCGTCAACGGCGCGAGCGGCGCCACGACGTCGGTGCCCGCCAGCGCGGCCTTGCCCGAGGTCACCGGGGTCGTGTCCGGAGCCGTCACGGCGACGGCCAGGCCCGCGGCCAGCGGCGGCTCCTCGAAGTGGAGCGTCACCGACGTCGGAGCGGTGGTCACGGTGGAGTCGGCCGACGGAGTCGACCCGCTGAAGGCGTCGTGCGCCGAGGCGGGGGCGGTGAGGAGGAACGGGGACACGAGCAGGGCGCCCGCCAGGGACGTGGCCAGCATCGCCGCACGCGCACGCAGGCGGCGCGGCGGCGTCGTTCGGAGTCGGGTGGAACGCGTCATCGGACACCTCGGTTCGAGTTCGGTCGGGGGTGAGCACCGGCACGTCGCACCCGCGCTCCCCGACCACACCGGTCGAGGCTCAGCAGGGCGCGACGCGCGCCGGAGGACCGCGCCGGGGCGAGACGAGCAGGGCGCGCGTGCGCCGGACGGCCGTGCCGACCGGGACAGGCACGGCGACGATCGGCATCTCCAGGGTGACCGGCACCGGCTGGAGCCCGAGCACGGTGCGCCCGAGCTGGCAGAGGCGCAGCACCACCTCGTCGACGCGGGCGAGCAGCACTGCGGCGACGAGGACCGCGAGACCGTGGGCGACGAGCATCGCGGGAGTGAGCCCGGCCGCCGCCGGGTGGCGGTGCGCGCCGGGCGCCGTGGCGAGCGGGGCGAGGCGGGGGTCGACGGTCCCGCTGCCCGAGACCACCCACGCGGTTCCGTGGACGACGAGCTGCACGGCGGCGAGCGCGGCGACGACCCGGCCCGGGGTCCAGGCGTGGCGCGACGCCACGACGCAGCCCGCGAGGACCGCGAGCGCGGGGAGCAGGGTCACGACCCCCGGCACAACGTCGCCGCCCGCCAGCGCGTGCGCCGCGAGCGCCAGCACGAGCCCGACCAGCGCGACGGCGCTGCCGCGGGCGGCTCGGAGCGGGGCGGGGGGCACGGCGGTCATCGTAGGCGGAGGCGCGTCGCACGGACCCGCGCGGCCCGCGCGAACCTCACGGGTTGCTCTCGCCGCTCGACGCGGGCGTCGCCAGGACGGACACTGAACGTGACCACCTGTGCGCGGAAGGAATCAGATGACCGAGGACCTGACGGACGTGCTCGACACCACCCGTCTGGAGACGCTCGTCGAGGAGATCGGTGACCGCGACCTCGTGCGTCAGGCGGTGCAGGCGTTCCTCGACGAGGTCCCGATGCGGCTGCACGCGATCCGCACCGCCGTCACCGCGCGCGACCACGAGGAGGTCAGCTCCTCCGCGCACGCGCTCGGCTCCCCCGCCGCGATGCTCGGCGCTCTCGCCGTCCGCACCGAGACCAAGCGGCTGCAGGCAGCCGCGGGCGACCAGGCCAGCGAGGAGTACCCCGGCCTCGTCGAGGCGGTCGAGACCGCGACGGCCCGCACCGAGCAGGCCATGCGCGACTACCTGGGTTCGCCCGCCTCCGTCTGATCCCGGTCGAGCCACTTGCGCGCCATCTGCGAGAGCTCCTCGATCCCGAACGGCTTGCTGAGGTAGTCGTCCATGCCGGCGTCCCGGCACAGGTCGCGCTCGGCCTGCCCCACGTGGGCCGTCAGCGCCACGATGGGCACGTCAGCCGGCGTCGCTCCGTCGGTCGAGCGTCGCCAGCGGCGGGTCGCCTCGCGGCCGTCGATGTCGGGCATCTGGACATCCATGAAGACCACGCCGTACGACGTCGACTGCATCGACGCGAGCGCGGCAGCACCGCCGTCGACCACGTCGGTGGCCAACCCGATGCGGTCCAGCATGGCCGCGGCGAGCTTGCGGTTGATGGTGTTGTCGTCGACGAGCAGGACGCGCGTGCTGCGCGTGGTCCACGACGCGGGACCGCCGGCACGCGCGGCGACGCGCAGCCTCGCCACCGTGCCGCCAGCGGCGGCGGCCGAGACCGTGAGCGCACCGCCGAGCGCGCCCGCGATGCGGGCCGCCTGCGCGAGCCCGGTGCCGCCCGCGGGCCGCTCACCGTTCTTGTCCCAGGTGTAGCCGACCCCCTGGTCGCGGACCTCGACCACCAGGACGTCCTCGCCCGGTGTCGCCGAGACCTCGACCGCGTCGGACCCGGAGTGCAGCACGGCGTTGTCGACCAGCGCGTCGACGGCCCGCTCGAGCAGGCCGACCTGGAGCATCGCGGCGTAGCCCTCCGGACCCGTGGTGGGCTGGACGGCGAGCACCGGGACCGGGCTGCCCGCGTGCCGGGCGACCGTCCCCTGCACGATCTGGTCGGGCGAGATCAGCGTCCGCTCGCCGATCGTCCGGCGACCCGCGCCGTCGGCGACCGACACGAGCCTGGTGACGATGTCCTCGAGCGAGCCGACCGCCTCGGCGTCGGCCTCGACCTGCGCACGTCCTTCGCGCAGGTGGTGCAGCGCCGACTCGGCCTCGTGCACGAGATACCCGAGGTAGGACGCGCGCGCGTCGTCGGCGGACCGCGACGAGCGTTTGAGCGCCTGGGTCTCCTCCGTGCGCTGGGCGAGCAGGTCCTCGAGGCGACGTCGCTCCGCCTCCTGGTGCTCACGCATCCGCTCCCACTCGAAGGCACGGCCGAGCTGGCTGCCGATCGACGGGGCGAGCTGGAGCAGGCGCTCGTCCGCGCCGCGGGTGTGCGGGTGGACGAACTCGATGACGGCGGCCACCTCGACCCCGGTCACCACGGGGAAGGCCCAGGATGCACCCTGCGGGATCATCGCCTGGCGCGGATAGTTCGCGGCCATCGTGAGGTCGGGCAGCCAGAGCGCGAGGTGCGACGCCGCCACCTCGCCGGGCAGCCCGCGCGGCGGCACGAACCGCTCCTCCACGGTCGCCGACATCACCAGGTCGAGGAAGTCGAGCTGAGCGGGGTCGGCGTCCCAGATGTCGGAGGTGACGAACGCACCGTCCTCGTCGGGCACGAGGACGTGCGACACCGCGAAGTCGCAGTGCCGACGCAGCGCCTTCGCCGCAGCGCCCAGCGCCGAGAGCGCGTCGTCGGCGTCGTTGACGATGACGGCGATCGCCGCGAACAGCTCGACCTCGCGGGAGCGCCCGTAGGACCGGCGCAGCTGCTTCTCGGCGATGAGCTCCGCCTCGAGACGGGCGCTGCGCTCGCGGGCCGCACGACGCTCGAGGCGCGCGATGACGTCGCGCTCCGACGGGGGCACGGTCATGAGACCACCACCCGCAGGACGCAGTGGTCGTCGCCGCGGTGCAGGCACAGCGGCTGGCTGACGTCGACGCGCTGGCCGTAGTGCCGCCCGACGCCGAGGACGAGTCCCTCGGCGAGGTCGCAGCGACCGCGCTCGGAGCGGTAGGTCATCTCGAGCACGTCCGGCTCCGGTGTGGCGAAGTCGAACTCCGGGACGAGGGCGCCCGGATAGAGCCGGCGCACCTCCGGATGGATGATGTCGTTGAGGGTCAGCAGGAACGAGCGCACGTCGTTGTGCGGGGTGAAGAACTCCGGGTAGCGCTCGGCGAGGATCGCGAGCCCCTCGTGCCCGACGTGCCGCACGACCGACGACGGGTCGGTGCCCACCTGACGGGCGACGGTCGTCGCGATGTCGACGAGGTCCGAGTCCGGGTAGCTGCCGAGCGAGGTGTAGGCCCCCGAGACACCCGCCTCGTCGATGACGTCGTCCCAGGCGTCGTCGCCGCGCTCGGCGCGCACGACGCTCTCGACCAGGTTGTAGATGACGCCCTTCACCGGCTCACGCGCCTCATCCGTGCAGCCTCCGCCGTCATCGCGGGGCCCGGTCCAGCATCTCGTCCACCACGCGACGCAGGTCCGCGAGGTCGACCGGCTTGCTCAGGTGCCCGTCCATGCCGCTGGCGCGGCAGCGCTCGAGCACGTCGTCGTCGTCGCCCACGACCAGGCCGATCACCGGTACGCCGGAGATCCGGGGGTCGTCGGAGGAGCGGAGGCGGATGCAGGTGTCGGGTCCGTCGAGGTCCGGCATGTCCACGTCGAGCAGCAGGAGCCCGATCGACCGACGCTGCTCGAGCACGGCGAGGGCCTCCTCCCCCGACTCCACGGCCACGGCCGCGACGCCGAACCGGGTGAGCTGGCGCACCACGAGGTTGCGGCTGGCCTCGCTGTCGTCGACGACCATGACGGTGGCGATGTCGACCGTGGGCTCGTCGTCGACGTCGTCCGCCGCGAGCGACGCCGACTCCGAGATCTCGGGAAGGCGCAGCTGGAACCGGAAGGTCGAGCCCTCGCCGACGGTGCTCGACACGTGGATGTGGCCGCCCATGAGCGACACCAGGCGGTCGGAGATCGCGAGCCCGAGGCCGGTGCCCTCGTTGCCGGTCCGCGCCTGGACGAACGGGTCGAAGATGGCCGAGAGCCGGTCGGCGGGGATGCCCTGGCCGGTGTCGCGCACCTCGAAGTCGACGACGGCCGCGCCGCCGCGGTGCTCGGCGACCGACGCCAGCAGCGTCACCGATCCCGACGCCGTGAACTTCACGGCGTTGCCGGCGAGGTTGACGAGCACCTGGCGCAGCCGGGCGGGGTCGCCGGTGACGAGCGCGGGCATCGCGGGGTCGACGACGAGCCGCAGCTCGAGGCCCTTCGCCCTCGCCTGGCTGACCAGCAGGTCCACGACCCCCTGCAGCACGTCCGACGGCGAGTAGGGCTCCACGCTGAGGTCGATGCGTCCGGACTCGACGCGCTGCAGGTCGAGGATGTCGTTGATGATCGAGACGAGCTGGGTCGCCGAGGAGTTGACCACGTGGACCAGCTCGCGCTGCTCGGCGTCGAGCCCGGTCGTGCGCAGCAGGTCGAGCGTGGCGAGGACGCCGTGCATCGGCGTACGGATCTCGTGGCTCATCGAGGCGAGGAACTGCGTCTTGGCGTCGGACGCCGCGATCGCCTCGTCGCGGGCGCGGGCGAGCGCGTCCTGGTACTGCACGCGGTCGGTCGCGTCGCGGAACATCCAGAGCGCACCGAGGTCCTGTCCCGCTGCGACGATGGGCTGGAAGTCGAACTCGAGCACGCGACCGTCGGACAGCGTCAGCGACTGGTTCACCGCGGGCCAGCGACGGTGCAGCAGGTCCTCGGTGCGTCGGAGGAACGCCACCGGGTCGTCGGTGTGCGAGACCAGCTGCGACACCGCCGCGGTGGCGGGGAGCCCGACGAGGTCCTTCGGTTGCGCGGCCGAGCGGAAGAGGCCGAAGAGGTAGTCGTTGGCCATGACGATGTGCCGCTGCGCGTCCTCGACGAGCACGCCGGACTGCATGTGAGCGAGGAGCGTGGTCAGACGCGACATGGTGTCGTGGAGGTCGAGCTCGGCCTCCTTCGCGGTCGTGGTGTCGAGCATGAAGCCGACCCGGCGGGCCGTGCCCTCCTCCTCGTCCTTCACCACGCTGTCGACGGCACGCACCCAGAAGACGCGACCGTCGGCGGCGAGGACCCGGAACTCCTCGTCGAACGACGAGACGTCGCGCTCCGCGTGCAGGTGCGCGGACCAGACGCGGTCGCGGTCGTCGGGGTGCACGACGGTGTCGAAGAAGAAGCCCGGCTCGTCCATCCAGCGCTGCACGGGGAAGCCCAGCCAGGGCTCGACGCGCGGCGAGATGAAGTCGGCGACCGGCATCGACCCGAGGTTGTCGATGTACATCACGAGCGGCTGGAGCTCGACCAGGCTGCGGTACTGCGCCTCGGCGCGGGTGAGCATGCGGTTCGTCCAGCGCAGCTCGCTCGCGGAGCGCTGCAGCTCGGAGTTGAGGGTCCGCAGGTCCTCGAGGCTGCGCTCCTGGCCGCGGCGCAGCAGCAGGAGGTCCGGGGTCTGGTCGATCGGCGAGAAGTCCGCGGCGGACAGCCCGAGCCGGTCGAGCTCCTCGGACGAGGCGACGACCGGCGTGCCGACGAGCATCACGCCGGACGGCTCCGAGACGTCGACGACCTGGAACCGCACGCGCGGACCGGCCGGAGCCAGCTTCAGCAGGAGCATCGAGTCGCGGTGCCGTCGTACCGACTCGATGGTGGCGAGCCCGGTGGGCCGGACGACCTCGAAGACGTCGAGGAGCGGGCGGCCGGTGAAGTCCTCGCACAGGCGGCGCCAGGACGGCCCGGTGCGCGTGACGACGAGCGACTCGTCGCACAGCACCCCGAAGGGTGCCACGCGGTCGAGGTCGTCGTCCTCGATCCGGACACCCATGGCGTCGCTCGTGACTCCTCTGCGGATCAGGCCGGCTCGAAGCGGTAGCCGACACCCCGCAGCGTACGGATGTGACGCGGCTGCGACGCGGACTCGCCGAGCTTCTTGCGCAGCTTGCCCATGTGGACCTCGATGACGTGGTCGTCACCGAACCACTCGCCCCACACCTGCACGAGCAGCTGCTCGCGGGTGAAGGTACGCCGAGGGCTGCCGGACAGCAGGTCGAGGATGTCGAACTCGATCTTGGTGAGCTCGACGTTCTCGCCGTCGACCTTCACCTCGCGGGCCACCGGGTCGACGATCAGGCGGCCGAAGTCACGCGACTCCTGCTGCGACCCGACACGCGGACGGCGGCGCATGGCGCGCACGCGCGCCGCGAGCTCGCGCGGCGAGAACGGCTTGGTGACGTAGTCGTCGGCACCCACGGTGAGCCCGACGATCTTGTCGACCTCGTCGTCGCGGGCGGTGACCATCACGACGTAGGCGTCGCTGAAGCCGCGCAGGTCGCGGCACACCTCGACGCCGTCGCGGTCGGGCAGGGACAGGTCGAGGATGACCAGCTCCGGCTTGTTGGCGCGGGCCCATTCCAGGCCCTGGGTGCCCCGAGGGGTCGCCACGACGGAGTAGCCCTCCTTCTCGAGCAGACCGCGCACGAGGAGGGTGATCTCCGGGGAGTCCTCGATGACGAGAGCCTGTGCTCGCTCCATGGCCACGGTGGACATCCTTTCCAGACCGATTGGGGTAGTTCTTCCCTCACTCACTGTGACATCCCATCGGCGCGGATGCTGAGCAGGCTTGAGGATTTCCTGAGCAGAGTCGCCGAGGCGATGTTCCGTCGGGTCCGAGGACACCAGCCGAGACTCTCGGGAGCCTCTCCCCGGACTCCACGCTCGAGCCCGATCTTCTCCGGCGCATCAGCGGCTCGTCACCCCTGTCGTCCGGAAGATCACACGGCCGGACCCGCCGGTCGCGCCGCGCCGCGCCGTCCGGGTCGGTAGCGTCGAGCCCTGTCAGCTCCGGTACGACGTCAGGACGCGAGGCCCATGCGCACGATCACGCTCGAGGAGCTCTCCGGCGTCCTCGCCCCGCTGCCCGAGAACCCGCGCGTCGTGGTCAGCGGCAACTTCGCGACCCCGGACGCCACGCTCGCGGCGCTCGACGCCGCGCTGGCGACGTACCGCCTGCACGCGCTCAACGCCCAGCCCGGGCTCCCCGACCGCGAGGGCGTGACCCTCGAGACCGCGTTCGTCGGCCCGGGCATGCGCAAGAGCCCCCGGCTGGTCTACATCCCCTCCCGGCTCTCGCTCGTGCCGCGGCTGTTCTCCACGACCTGCCCGCCGGACGTCGTCGTCGTGCACACGTCACCGCCGTCGGACGGGAAGGTGTCGCTCGGCATCGAGATCAACATCCTCCCGGCAGCGATCGAGGCCGTCCGTGTGCGCGGTGGCATCGTCGTGGCCCAGGTCAACCGGCACATGCCCTACACGTTCGGCGACGCCGAGATCGATGTCGACCTGATCGACTACGCGATCGAGGTCGACGCGGAGCTGCCGTCGCCGGGGACCCTGGAGATCGACGACGTCAGCGCCGCGATCGGCGACCGGGTCGCGACCCGCGTGGCCGACGGATCGACGATGCAGCTCGGCATCGGTGCGGTCCCGGACGCGGTCCTGTCCGGCCTGACGCGGCGCCGCGGGCTGCGCGTGTGGTCGGAGATGTTCAGCGACGGCGTCCTGGCGCTGGACCGTGCCGGCGCGCTCGACCCCGAGGCCGCCCTGACCTCGTCCTTCCTGTTCGGGTCGCCCGAGCTCTACGCCTGGGTGGACCGCAACCCGCGCGTGGCCATGCTGCGCACGGAGACGACGAACGAGCCGTCCCTCATCGCCCGGCAGCCCCTGATGACCTCGGTGAACACAGCCCTGCAGGTCGACCTCTACGCCCAGGCGAACGCCTCGCGGGTGAAGGGCCAGATCTACTCCGGGTTCGGCGGTCAGACCGACTTCATCGTCGGCGCCCTGCACTCCCAGGGCGGACAGGCGATCCTCGCGCTGCGGTCGTGGCACCCTCGGGCGAACGTCTCCACGGTCGTCCCCCTCATCGAGGAGCCGGTCACGTCGTTCCAGGCCTCGGCGATCGTCACCGAGAACGGCCAGGCGTGGATCTGGGGCTACGACCAGATGTCGCAGGCGCGCCACCTCATCCGCGACGCGGCGCACCCCGACGTCCGCGAGGAGCTGTGGGAAGAGGCGCGCGCCCTCAAGCTCGCCTGACCGTCCGAGCGATGTGTCGCGGCATCGGAGCACCGCGGCGTGAGCACGTCGCCCGGTGCCAGACTCACCCGCATGACTGACGACTCCGTCGCCCTCGTCGTGGTGTTCCGCGCCGCGCCGGGGAGGATCGACGATCTGCGCGCTGCCCTGCTGGACCTCACTGTGAGCACGCGCGCGGAGGACGGCTGCGTGCTCTACGACCTGCACGAGGACGTGGACGACCCCGACGTCCTGGTCTTCTACGAGATCTGGGCCACCCCGGCGGCGCACACCGCGCACGACGCCACGGCGCACGTGACCGCGTTCGTCGCCCGGTTCGACGAGCTCCTCGTCGAACCGGCCCGGGTCAACCGCTTGCGCCGGATCGAGCCGCAGGGGGCATAGTCGTCCCATGCGTACACGCACCCTCGGGGCAGAACTGACCGTCTCCGCCGTCGGCCTCGGCTGCATGGGGATGAGCGACTTCTACGGTCCCCACGACGACGAGCAGTCGACCGCGGTCCTCGACCACGCGCTCGACCTCGGCGTCACGCTCTTCGACACCAGCGACATGTACGGCGTCGGCCACAACGAGGAGCTGCTCGGCCGCTGGCTCGCCCGCACCCGGGACCGGGTGGTGCTGGCGACGAAGTTCGGCATCCAGCGCGACCCCGCAGACCCGTCGAAGCGGCGGATCCGCGGCGACGCCGCCTACGTCCGCGAGGCGTGCGACGCGTCGCTGCGGCGCCTGGGCACCGACCGGATCGACCTCTACTACGCCCACCGCATCGACCCGACCGTGCCGATCGAGGAGACGGTCGGTGCGCTCGCCGAGCTCGTCACGGCCGGGAAGGTGCGACACATCGGGCTGTCCGAGGCCGCACCGGAGACGATCCGTCGGGCGCACGCGGTGCACCCCGTCACCGCCGTCCAGAGCGAGTGGTCGCTCTGGACGCGCGACATCGAGGACGAGGTCGCCCCCACGTGCCGCGAGCTGGGCATCGGGATCGTGCCCTACTCCCCGCTCGGCCGTGGCTTCCTGACCGGCACGATCACCTCGCTCGACGAGCTGGCTGAGAACGACTTCCGACGCGGCAACCCCCGCTTCGCCGGCGACAACCTGGAGCGCAACCTCGAGATCGCGTCGGCGCTGGCCGAGCTCGCCGACGACCTGTCCATCACGCAGGGGCAGCTCGCGCTCGCGTGGGTCCTCGCCCGAGGCGACGACGTCGTCCCGATCCCGGGGACCAGGCGCACGGCGTATCTCGAGCAGAACGTCGGCGCCGCCGACGTCGTGCTCGATGCCGGCACGCTCGCGCGCATCGAGGAGCTGGTGCCGGTGGGGTCGTTCGCCGGCGAGCGCTACCCCGACATGAGTCCCGTCGCCGGAGTCAGCGCGCCGATCTCGTCCTGACGCCGTCCGCCGCTCGATGAAGGCGGAGTTTGTAGCTCTCTATGTGATGCAGGCGTCCTTCATCGCCAACGGTCGTCAGGTGGGTCGGTCGGTGTCGAGGCCGAGCGAGCGGCGCTTGGCCATGCCGGAGATGGGTCAGGACCGTCAGCCGCCGGTGACGTCGAGCGCGGCGAGGACGCTCGCGCGGGCGTCGCCGGCCGCGCCGAGGACGACCGGCAGCTTCATCGAGCCGAGGGTTCGGACCATCCCGTCGCCCATGTGCTCGGCCACGACGAGGTCGACGGCGTTGTCCCGGAGGAAGCGCACGACGCGCGCGTGGTGGGAGCCCTCGGTCCCTTCGTCGTGCGCCACGTCCCACCGCACCTCGTGGACCTGCCAGCCGGTGATCGCGCCGTCGGTCACCGTGGCGAGGGCGATCGCCGGAGCGCGTCCCCAGCCGTGGGCGACGTGGTCGTCGGCGTCGACGGGGATGGCGATGATCACGGTGTCCTCCGGGAGCAGATGTGCGGTGCTCCCCCGACTATCCTCGACCCGACCCGCCAGAGTCGAACCGGACCCGCCAGAAGGACGCCGCATGACGCCCGACTCCCGCCCCGACGCGCTCGAGGTCTACCCGCGCCCCGGCATCGGCCCGGACGGGGCTGCCGAGCTGGCCCGCGAGGTGTTCGGCGTCGACGGCCCGGTGCGCGAGCTCGGCAGCCACCAGGACCGCAACTTCCGCGTGGACGGACCCACGGGGCGCCACGTCCTCAAGGTGGCCAACCGATCCTGGGGCCGGAGCGCGATCGAGGCGCAGAACGCGGCGCTGCTGCACATCGCCGAGCGCGACACGTCGTTCCACGCCCCGGTGCCCGTCGCGGCGCTCGACAGCGCTCTGGTGAGCGGGACGACCGACGGCGACGACCTGCTGCCGCTGCGCCTGCTCACCTACGTCGAGGGCGAGCCGCTCTCCGACGTGGCCTACCTCGCACCGGCGGTCGTCGCCGACCTCGGCTCGCTCGCCGCGCGCGCCAGTGCCGCGCTCGCCGACTTCGACCACCCCGGACTCGATCGCGTCGTGCAGTGGGACCTGCGCCGGGCGGGCGAGGTGCTCGCCGCGCTCCTTCCCTCGATCTCGGACCCGGAGCGACGCGCCCACGTCGCCGACGTGGCGTCGGCCGCCGGCGAGCGGCTCGAGCGCGTCGCGGACCGGTTGCGCATCCAGGCGATCCACGGCGACGTCACGGACGACAACGTCGTGGGCCACCGCGACGACGCAGGTCGGGTACGGCCCGACGGGATCATCGACTTCGGCGACCTCGCGCGCAGCTGGCTCGTCGCCGACCTCGCCGTCACGTGCGCCTCGGTGCTGCGCCACCACCCCGACGACCCCTTCCGCGTCCTCCCGGCCGTGCGGGCCTTCCACGCGGTCGCCCCGCTCGACGACGCCGATCTCGAGGCGCTGTGGCCGCTCGTCGTCCTGCGCGGCGCGGTCCTCGTGGCGAGCGGCGAGCACCAGGCGATGCTCGACCCCGACAACGACTCGGCCACCGGGCCGCTCGAGTCGGAGTGGCGCATCTTCCACACCGCGCAGTCGGTGCCCGTCGACCTCGCCGAGGCCACGATCCGCGCGGCGCTCGGGCTCGACGCGCCCGTGCGGATGCGCCCGGCGCTCGCGGCGGTCCGCGAGGGCGGGCGGCTCTTCCCGGCCGTCGAGGCGATCACGGTCGTCGACCTCTCTGTGACGGGCGAGTCGTTGCACTCCGGACGCTTCCTCGCGGCGTCCGCCGAGCGCGACGCGCTGCACGAGGCTGCGACGTACGGCGCCTCCGTCACGCGTCACGCCGAGGCCCGGCTCACCCGCACGTCGCTCGACTCCGCCGTCGAGCCGGAGACGTTCGCACTCGGGGTCGACCTCGTGCTCCCCGTGGGAACCGAGGCCGTCGCGCCGTGGGACGTCGAGGTGACCGATGTCGACGGCTCCCTCGTCCGCGTCCGCTCCACGACCGCCGGCCTCGCGCTCCGCGGGCTCCGGCCGTCGGTCTCGGCCGGTGACCGCGTGCCCGCCGGGAGCGCGCTCGGCGTCGTCGGCGGTGGCGAGGTGCACGTGCGGCTCTGCGTGGACCCCTGGCTCGACGCCCCCGACTTCGCCACGGCCTCGACCGCCGCGGGCTGGTCCGTCCTGTGCCCGGACCCGTCGCCGCTGCTGGGCCTCGACGTCAGCGTCCCCCGCACCGACGCGGCCGACCTGCTCGCCCGGCGCGACGACGTGCTCGCGCGGGTGCAGGAGCACTACTACGCCGAGCCGATGCGCATCGAGCGCGGCTGGCGCCACCACCTGCTCGACACCGACGGCCGGGCCTACGTCGACATGGTCAACAACGTCGCCGCGGTCGGCCACGGCCACCCCCGTCTCGCCGACGCCGTCGACCGCCAGATGCGCCTGCTCAACACCAACAGCAGGTTCCACTACGCCGCCATCGCGGAGTTCTCCGAGCGCCTGGCCTCGCTCGCGCCCGAGGGACTCGACACCGTCTTCCTCGTCAACAGCGGGTCGGAGGCCGTCGACCTCGCGCTGCGCATCGCCCGGACGGCGACGGGGCGCCCGGACGTCGTCGCCGTGCGTGAGGCCTACCACGGCTGGACGATGCTCTCCGACGCGGTGACGACGTCGCTCTACGACAACCCCACGGCGCTGGACGACCGCCCGGACTGGGTGCACCTCGCCTCGGCGCCCAACAGCTACCGCGGCCGGTTCCGAGGACCCGCGTCGGGCGCGGACTACGCGCTCGAGGTGCGCGAGCTCGTCGAGCGCATCGCCGCCGACGGCCGTCCGCCCGCGGCGTTCATCTGCGAGCCGGTGTTCGGCAACGCCGGGGGCGTCCTGCTTCCCCGGGGCTACCTCGCCGCGGTCTACGACACCGTCCGTGAGTTCGGCGGGCTGTGCGTGGCGGACGAGGTGCAGGTCGGCTACGGGCGCCTCGGCCACCACTGGTGGGCCTTCGAGATGCACGGCGTCACGCCCGACATCATCACGGTCGCCAAGGCGATGGGCAACGGCCAGCCGCTCGGGGCCGTCATCACGACGCGCGCGATCGCCGACGCGTTCGCCGCGCAGGGCTCCTTCTTCTCCTCGGCGGGCGGGAGCCCGGTGTCGTGCGTCGTCGGCTCCACGGTGCTCGACATCCTCGAGGACGAGGGCCTGCAGGCGAACGCGGCCGCGGTCGGCGACCGGATCATCGAGCGCTGCGCCGAGCTGCAGGAGCGCTACCCGATCGTCGGCGCGGTGCACGGCATGGGGCTCTACCTCGGCGTCGAGCTCGTGCGCGACCGGGAGACCCTCGACCCCGCCACCGAGGAGTGCTACGCCGTCTGCGACCGCCTGCGCGAGCTGGGTGTCGTCGTGCAGCCCACGGGCGAGCGCGCCAACGTGCTCAAGCTCAAGCCGCCGATGTGCCTCACCCCGGAGAGCGCGGACTTCGTCATGGAGTGCCTCGAGACGGTGCTGCGCGACGGCTGGTGAGCCGACCCCGCATCCTCGTGCTCAGCGCGTCGGGAGCGGCTGACGGGGGCAGGTCGAGAGCACGCGGGCCATCGCGTCGCGCTCGGCCGACGTGACCCACAGCCGGTACTTCGACTTCACCGCGACCTGCCGCGCGACGTAGGCGCAGCGGTAGGTCCTCCGCGGCGGCAGCCAGGTCGCGGCGTCCCCGTCGCCCTTCTGCAGGTTCACCGCTCCCTTCACCGCGAGCAGCTCCAGCGGGTCGTTGGCCATCTCCGTCCGACGCTCGAGGGTGAGCGCCTGCGCCCCTTTCTGCCAGGCGTCTCCGAGCGCGACCACATGGTCGATCTGCACGGCGAGGCTCGTGCCGACGCCGCGGACGAACAGGACGGTCTCCCCGGTGTAGGGATCGCTCAGCACTCCGGTCAGCACCACGCAGCCACGGGTGCCCGGCTTCGCGACGACCGCCGTCAGGTCGCGGCGCAGCACGTCGTTGCGCGTGTCGCAGCCGTTGCGGTCGACGTCGGCCCAGGCCGGGCCGAACTCGGACCGGGAGTAGCCGGTGCGCGGGGCACGCCCCTTCACGGGCAGCCGACGCAGTGCCGCGAGGGCGCTTCCCGCGGGGGCGACGACCGGTGCCGGGATGGCGCTCGGCGACACGGACGTGCCGGCGGCCGACATGGCGTCGGAGGGATCGGAGCCGGTCACGCCCGGATCCGGCTCGACGCGGCCCGAGCTGCCCTCCGCGACGCACCCGCCGAGCACCGTCGCGACGAGCGCCGCGAGGAGGACGCGCTCCACCACGCCCGTCCCCCGGATGCCCACCCGCCCAGTCTCACCCACGGGTACGACGGACGCCCGGACGGGCTCGGTGACGGTCAGCCGCTCACGTCGGCGTCGATGGCCGGCCCGCGTAGCAGCGCGAGGTAGTCCGCGACGGGGACGGGCCGCGACCAGAGGTAGCCCTGGCCGAACTGGCAGCCCATCCCGTCGTCGGGCGCGGCACGCCCTCCAGAGCCACGCGCACACGCTCGGGGGTACAGGTGGTCCGTCGCCTCATGAGGGAGGACCCGCGCGTGCCCTCCGCGCTCAGGTCAGGCTGTCCCTGCGTGCCACGTGAGCGGAGCCGCGGGTCAGGTCCTCGTGACGGAGTAGCGGGTGGGGACGAAGGTCTGGCTGTCGAGCGGGGGCCGGACGTAGGCACGGTTCTGCTTGGGCGGCAGGACGATCTCGTCGTGCTCGATCGGCTGGTAGGGCACGAGCGAGAGCAGGTGCGTGATGAGGTTGAGCCGCGCCGTCTTCTTGTCCTCGGCGTCGACGACGTACCAGGGGTTCTCCTTGGTGTCGGTGTAGGCGAACATCTGGTCCTTCGCCTCCGCGTAGTCGACCCACCGGGCCTGGGCCTCGACGTCCATCGGCGAGAGCTTCCAGCGTCTCGCCGGGTCGTCGATGCGCGACTGGAACCTCTTGCGCTGCTCCTCGTCGGAGATCGACAGCCAGTACTTCACGAGCATGATCCCGTCGCGCACGAGGGTCTTCTCGAGGATCGGGCAGATCCGCATGAAGTACTCGTACTCCTCGTCGGTGCAGAAGCCCATGACCTTCTCGACGCCGGCGCGGTTGTACCAGGACCGGTCGAAGATGACGATCTCGCCCGCGGCCGGGAGCTCCGCGACGTAGCGCTGGAAGTACCACTGGGTGCGCTGGCGCTCGGTCGGCGCGGGGAGCGCCACGACCCGGCAGTAGCGCGGGTTCATCTCGTAGGTCATCCGCCGGATGATGCCGCCCTTGCCCGCGGTGTCGCGACCCTCCATGATCACGACGAGGCGATGTCCGCTCGCGCGGATCCACTCCTGCATCGCGACCAGCTCGGTCTGGAGGCGGGCGAGCTCGCGCTCGTACTCCTTCTTCGTGAGGTGGACGGTGCCGTTGGCGTCTGCCCGGTGGTCCGGCTTGTGCTTGCTCACGTCGGCAACCTAGCGCGGTCAGACCGGGTGGGCGACGTACTCGTCGTCGTCCGTCACGGGTCCGATCTCGACGGGTCGGTGGGTGTAGAAGAACTCGACGCCCTCGGGTCCGACGTCGTCGACGGCGTGCGGGACTCCCGGCGGCACGTACACGTAGCTGCCCTCGTCCACGCGCTGTCCGAGCATCACGCAGGAACCGCGGGTGATGAGCATGTGGTGGTGCGCGCCGTGGTGGGTGTGCTCCGGCTTGCTGCTGCCCGCCTCCACCCGGATCAGGCCGACGACGATCGCCCCGGCCTGCCAGAGCACCTTGTGCGTGGCGCCGTCGATGCCGTGCAGCGGCTCCCACGGAGTGGCGGCGAGCTCGGCCGATGTCCGCACCAGGACCTTGCCCAGGTCGTTGCGGCCGGTGTCGACGGGTTGCGGGCCCATGGCGCCTCCTCGAGTCCGGATCTGCTACCGAACCTAGTCCGACCACCGCGCCGTGTCCCGACACCGCGAAGGTCGGACCGTCCACCGGACCAGCGGTCGCCCTCGGCCGTTCCTGCGTCTGGCGGCAGAGCCGCCGGGCAACCCGGCATACCATGGAGCCCGCACCGGTCCGGTGCCCACGACCGCCCGGGGGGCCAGGCAGTGACTCGCAGCGTGCGTGGCATCGCGACGGCGTCGGCGCTCGCCGCACTGGCCGCCCTGCTCACGCCCGCGGGCGGCGCGGCCGCGGCGCCCACCGTCGGTCGGGACCCCGGGGCGTCGACCGCGCGCACTCCCTCGCACCGCCCGGACCGTCCGGTCACACGCCTCATCGTGCGGATGACGGGCGGCGCGGCCACGACCAGCAACGTGCGGACGGCGGCCGCCTCGCTGGCGGGTGTCGGCAGCGCCACGGTCGTACGCCGCATGGCGCAGGGCGCGACCCTCGTGGGCCTCAGCTCGCCGGTGTCGACCGACGACGCGTGGCGGGTCGCGCACGAGCTCACGGCGCGCCCGGACGTCGCCTACGCCGAGCCGGACCTGTGGGTCTATCCCACGAGCACGGCACCCAACGCCCCCACCGACCCGCTGTACGCAGCGCACCAGTGGGACCTCTGGGACGGCGCCTCCTCGACGGGCGGCTTCGCCACCAGGGCCACGACCGCGTGGTCGCGCACGCGCGGACGGCCGAGCGTCGTCGTCGCCGTGATCGACACGGGTCTCACCGTGCACGAGGACATCGCCGGGTCGGTCACGAACCCGGCACCGACCGACCCCATCGTCAAGGGCTACGACTTCGTCTCGCTGGACGACGTCTCGACGACGACCACGCCGGTCCTGCGGGCGTTCACGGCCAACGACGGCAACGGCCGCGACGCCAACCCGTCCGATCCGGGCGACTGGATCACGGCGGCGGAGAACGCCGGCACCGACCGGGTGAGCGGCACCTGGTTCCAGGGGTGCGCCGGCACCGACTCGAGCAGCGACAGCTCGTGGCACGGCACGCACGTCACCGGCACGATCGTCGCGCGCAGCTCCAACGGCCGCGGCATCAGCGGCATCGCGCCGGGCGTGAAGGTGCAGCCGGTGCGCGCGCTCGGCAAGTGCGGCGGGTCGTTGTCCGACATCGACGACGCGATCGAGTGGGCCTCGGGCGGCGCGGTCGCCGGCGTGCCCGCCAACGCCACTCCCGCGTCGGTGATCAACCTCTCGCTCGGCGGTCCCGGCGCGTGCCTGCAGTCGACCCAGGACGCGATCGACCACGCACGCGCGCGCGGAACCACGGTCGTGGTCGCGGCCGGCAACGACGCCCAGAGCATCGCGCCGAGCTCGCCCACGTCGACCACGACCGGATCGCAGCCGGCCGACTGCCGCGGCGTCGTCGCCGTCGCCGCCACCGACCGCACCGGCCGTCTCGCCTCGTACTCCGACTTCGGCACCGCGGCCTACCCCGTGACCATCGCGGCGCCCGGCGGGGACGCGCTCCCCGGCGGCAGCAACATCTGGTCGACGGTCAACACCGGCACGAAGGGCCCGGTCGGGAGCGGCTACGCCGCGGACGCCGGCACGAGCATGGCGACGCCGCACGTCGCCGCGGCCGCCGCGCTGCTGCAGTCGATGGCCGTCGGGCGCACGGCGTACTCCCCGGACGCGGTGGCGAGCCTGCTGAGGTCGCTCACGCAGCCGTTCCCCGTGAGCGCCGGGTGCACGGACGTGCGCTGCGGGCCTGGCCTGCTCGACCTCGCCGGCACCCTGCCCACGTTGGCGCCGCTCGCGCCGACGGTCCGGGGCGAGGCCCGCGCCGACTCCGTGGCACTGAGCTGGACGCCCGGCGACAGCGGCGGCCTGCCGGTGACCTGGACCGTCGAGCAGAGCGAGGACGGCACGTCGTTCCACCCCACCTCGCCGGTGACCGTGGACGTCGCGACCACGTCGACGACCGTCACCGGGCTCAGCGACGCGCTCGCGCAGTACTGGTTCCGCGTCGTCGCGCGCAACGCCGACGGGTCGTCCGCACCGTCGGCGGTCGTGGGACCGCTGAGCACCGCGCCCTACACCGTGCAGGACCCGGCGGTGACGGGCGGCGCCGAGCATCTCGCGGTCACCTGGAGACCGGCGCTCGCCGCCGATGTCAGCAGCTACGTGCTGCGGTTCCGGCGGGTCGGCGACCTCGGCTGGGTCACCCGGTCGGCGCCGGCGACCGCGACCTCGGCGTCGCTCACCACGTGGCCGAGCGTCATGCCGGCGGGCGCCTACGAGGTGCAGCTCGGTGCGACGCACCCCGGCGTGCCCGTCCCGACCCTGTGGTCGGCGTCGCTGCCCGCTACCGTCACGGCGCTGCAGCAGCGGTCGACGGCATCGGCCAGGGTCCTGCGGCCCTACGTCGACGGCCTGCAGGACTCGGTCCGGTTCGCGGTCTCGTCGAACGTGCCGACCACGGGCGTCGTCCGGATCCTCGCGGCGAACGGCCGGCTCGTGCGCACGCTCGCCCTCCCCCGCGGCACCCGAGGGGCGGCGGTCTGGACCGGCCTCGACGCGCAGGGTCGCCGGGTGCCGAACGGGGCCTATCGCGCCGACGTACGGCTGGTCGGCCGGGGCCGGGGCGCGACGCGCGTCGGACTGTTCGCCGTCTCCGTCCTCCCCAGCCGTGCGAGCGCGCCCGTCGTGGCGCTCTCGTCGACGACGCTGCGCCCGGTGCTCCACGGCGCCCGCGGCGCCGTCGTGATCCGCGCGACCGACGCCGTGCCGTCGACCTGGACCTGGCGCATCCTGCGCCACGGCCGGGTGGTCTGGTCGCGGTCGTTCAGCCGTCGCCCGACCGCCGTCGCGACCTGGCGTGGCGTGTCCACCGCCGGCGTCGTCCTGCGCGCCGGCACCTACAGCCTGTCGGTCACCGCGCGAGGCGGGGAAGGTGCGGCGGCCACGACGACGCGCACCGTCGTCATCGCGCCGGCGCGCTGACCGCGTCACGGGCACCCGTGACCTCAGGCACGTCGGGACGGGTCGGCGCACTGGTCGCCCGCATCGCCGGCAGCAGCCCGTCCGTGGGGCCGGTGCGGCTCGTCTGCGTCGACGGTCCGGCCGGCTCGGGGAAGACGACCCTCGCGGGCGCGCTCGCCGAGGCGCTGCGCCCGCACCTGGGAGACGTGCCCGTCGTGCACGCCGACGACCTCTACGAGGGCTGGGCGCTCGTCGCCGACGCCCCGGACCGCGTGGCCGCGTTCGCCCTGTTCGCCGAGCGGATCGAGCGGTGGCTCCTCGAGCCGTGGTCGCGCGGCGAGCCCGCCCTCCATCCGGTGCGCGACTGGTACGCCGACGCCTGGGGGCCCTCGGTCGCGGTGCCGGCGGCGCCGGTGGTGGTGCTCGAAGGCGTCGGCACGGCGTCGCGGCCGCTGCGCGCCCGCGCGGTGCTCTCGGTGTGGGTCGACGTCGACCCGGTCCTCGCGATCGAGCGCGTCGTCGCGCGCGACGGCGAGGCGATGCGCGGCGAGATCGTGTCGTGGCAGCACGACGAGGCGAGGTGGCACGAGCTCGACGGCACCCGTGCCGAGGCCGATGTGCGGGTGCGGGGCGAGGGGACGGCGTAGCCCGTCAGCCCGTGATGCGCAGCGCCTTGCGCGGGCACGCCGCCACGGCGGCCTCGGCCTGGCGGCGCTCGCTGCCCGAGCGCAGCGGCTCGGCGCGCACGATCGGATAGCCCCACGAGTCGACGGTGATGAGGTCGGCGGCGAGGTGCGCGCAGATGCCGACGCCGTCGCAGACCGACGGGTCGATGCGCAGGGCGGCGTCGCCCGTCGACGGACGCGCGGGCCTGGCCTCGCGGACAGCGGCGTGACGGCTCATCTCAGCTCTCCCCCGGCACCGGCAGGACGGCGAAGGTCGGGGCGTCGCAGGTGCGGCCGCGACGGTGGCGGTGCACGTCGTCGCCGAACACCGTGAGCGCGGAGGCCAGCATCCGCAGCGCGCCGTCGGGGTGGCGGCACGCGCCGCGGCCGGAGATCTCACCCATGAAGCGGCCGAGCCGACGGCGGCCCGAGGGCGTGAGCCGACCCGCGGACAGGTCGCTCGCGAGGTCGGCGACGGCGACGAGCCCGAAGACGCAGGGACCGCACTGACGCGCGGACTGTCCGGCGAGGTAGCGCACGAGGCGCGCGGACTCCTCGAGACCGCATGCGGTCGCGGGCAGCGGGCCGACGAGGCCCGCCCCGACCGAGAGGCCGTGACGGCGCAGCTCGTCGGCGTCGACGTGCAGTTCACGGGCGACGTCCCACGACACCCAGGACCCGCCGTACCCGCCGAGCAGGAGCGCCTGCGGCGGACGCCCGTCGGGCGAGCTCCAGGCGCGGTCGACGACCTCGCCGAGCGTGGTGGCCGGACCGACCTCGAGCACCACGCGGTGGCCCGCGCTCACGACGGTGAGCAGCGACGTCGGCCGGTAGGTGGCGGCGCTGCCGGTCACGAGCAGACCGACGCGCGCCATGGTCTCGGCGTTGTTCACGAGCACCGAACGGGCGCCCTCCGACCACGGTCGGGCCGGGTCCTCGACGAAGCGCGGGAGGGTGGGGCCGCCCTCGAGGGTGCGGATGATGCCGGTGGCCTCGCCCGAGAGGTAGCGGTCGGGCGCGAGCACGACCCGGATCGGGGGATCGGCCAGCCCCGCGGTGGCGCGCTCGGCGAGGGCACGCGAGATCGAACGGGCCGAGGCCCAGGCGCCGTCGTGGAGCCACACCACGCCGTCGGTCGAGCCCATGGCCTCCATCGCGGCGACCAGGCCGTCGAGCACGAGGTGCGGGCGGGTCTGGAGCAGCACGGCGTCCTTCGCGCTGCCGGGCTCGCCCTCGGCGCCGTTGACGACGACCGTCGCGCCGAGGCCGTGCGCGAGGACCGAGCGCCACTTCACGGCGGTCGGGAAGTGACCGCCGCCGCGACCAGTGAGGTGGACCTCGTCGATCGCGGCGAGCAGGGCCTCCGCGGCGTCGCCGGCGGCGGACCGGCGTACGCCGAAGACCGCGCGGTGCGCGTCGAGGTCCTGCGGCGCGACGCCGCTGAGCGACTCGGTGCCGCGCCGGGACAGGACCGCGGCACCGTCGAGGAGCCCGGTGGCGGTGGCGACCGCAGGGGTCTCGACCAGCCGCAGGTGCACGCTCATGCGCCGGACCTCACGTCGCGCGGCTCGACCGAGACGGGTTCGGCCGCGGGGCGGGCGGTCTCGACCGGCGCAGGACCGGCGAGGTGCGCGACGGGGACCTGGGTGGCCCGGACCGCGGCGAGCTCGGCGACCTCGGCGCGCGTCGTCGAGGTGGTGTAGCGACTCACGGCGACGAAGACGACGAGGCCACCGGTGACGACGTACATCGCGAGCAGCACCGGGGTGTCGATGCCCGCCAGGATCCCGTGCAGCCACACCAGCACGAGCGAGACGATGGCGACCTTGTGGATCGGCCACCAGGCGCGGCGCGAGATGCGTCCGGCGAGCGCAGCCGTGAGACCTGCGGCGAGGCCGGCCCACAGTGCGATGACGCCGAGGGTGACGGGCAGCGGCCGATAGGTCGAGCCCAGGGGGACGAAGGTGCCCCACCACCCGACGCCGGCGTACTTGTCGGTCGCGAGCACCACGATGTGCAGCACGGTGAACACCAGGGTGAACACCGAGAGGCTCACGTGGGCCCGGATGCGCGTCGCCGCGCTCGGACGACGCCACCGGGCGCGGTAGGGGTGCGAGAGCACGAGGCCGAAGAGGGTGAGCGCGACGAGCAGCAGGTAGGAGGTGATGCCCGCTGCGCGGGCGAGGATCCACGGCGCCATGCGGTCGCCGGCGACCGAGCCGATCGCGACGCCGATGCACCAGCTGGTGAGCGCTGCACTGCCGGTGACGAGCACGACGAGGCCCGCACCGAGGCCGGCCGTACGGAGCCGGGAGAGGTCACGCGACACGGGGCACCCGCCACTCGACGTAGGGACGCATCGCGCGACTGGTGCCGACGCGGCCGGAGCGGTCCACCCAGAGCGCCGCGAGGCCGCGGTCGTCGGCCGCTGCACGGATGCCGCCGCGACCGGTGACGAACAGCGCCTTGCTCCAGACCTCGGAGAGGGCCGGGTCGTCGCCGACGACGGTGACCGACGCGAGGTCGGTGTCGGCGGAGCGGCCGGTTCTCGGGTCGATGAGGTGGTGCACCTCGGCACCTCCGACGGTCCAGGACCGCACCCGGGTCGACGACGTCGCGACGGCACGGTCGGTCACCCGCAGCACGGCGGCGGGGTCGGGGTGGCCGAGAGGGTTCTCGACGGCGACCATCCAGCCGTCGCCGTCGGGCCCCGCACCGAGCGCCATGAGATCGCCGCCGGCCTCCACGAGCGCGGCGCGACCGGCGTCGCCCAGCAGGTCCGCCGCCCAGCGCACGGCCAGGCCCTTGCCGATGCCGCCGAGGTCGACGGGCTCGCGGCCGATCCGCACAGCGAGGCGGTCCGCGTCGAACCGCGGGCGCCACGCGCGTCGACCGAGCCCACGACGTCGCGGAGCCGCGGCCGGGCCGGCCGGCAGCGAGAGCCGACGCGACTCGAACGGGAGGGAGGTGTCGTAGCCGTAGGCCGACAGCGCGCGCAGGACCCGCGGGTCGAACAGGCCGTCGGTCTCGAGGTGGGCGGCGTGCGCCGCCCGCAGCGCATCGAAGCACTCGCGGGACACGACCGCCCACCCCGTGCCCGCCGCGTTGGCGCGCATGAGATCGCTGGTCGGGTCGAACCGCGTGCACGTCGAGGCCACCCGCTCGATGACGGCCTGCGCCGCCGCCGAGCCCGCCTGCGCACCCGCGCCCGGGTCGATGACCCAGACGGTGACGTCGCTGGCCATCGACCGGAACGCGACCCGAAGGTCGTCGGCCTGCTCGGTGGTCGTCATGGGGCCTCGTTCGTCGCGGGGAGGGGTCGGCGCCGGCGTCGCGGCGATCAGGATCCACCGCTGGTGGCGACGGGTGCCTTCGGCGTGGACCTCACGGGGGCGGGGGTCGTCACGCGCGAGCTCGAGGAGCTCGAGGCGCTCGACGAGCTCGAGCGCGTCGTGGTCTTCCGCGACGACGTCGAGCTCGAGCGCCCGGACGAGGTCGAGCGCGCCTTCACGATCGGGACGTTCGCGCCCTTGGCGATGGCAGCGGCCTGCGCCTGCAGCGCGGCCACGGTGTCGCGCAGCTTCACGACCTGGACGGTGTTGGCGTCGACCGCCGAGCGCAGTGCCTCGACGACCGGGTCCACGGTCTTCTCCGGGGCCTTGGCCGCGGTCGTGGTGGTCGTGGTCGTGGTCGACGCGGTGGCCGGCTGGTGGGCCGAGGCCCAGACGGTGGTGCCGGTGAACAGGGCAGCTGCCGCCGGGGCGACCAGCGCCGCGGTGGTCCAGCGCACGCGGGTGCCGCGGTCAGTCATCGCTGCCCTCGCCCTCGTGCTCGCCGGTCGAGGCGCTGGCGCCGGTCTTCGTGTGCGTGGCCGGGGGCGACGCGTGCGTGGTGGCGTGCGTGACCTTCGGGACCGCCGAGCGCGCCGGAGCGGCGCTGGCAGCCGCAGCCTGCCTCGCGGCCGCGGCCGCCGCGAGCCTGGC
>JADGOZ010000189.1 GCA_017882705.1 Candidatus Nanopelagicales bacterium
TGGATCCGGCTCGACCGCTGACGGAGGCGACCCGAGGTCGGCGGTCCCGGACGCCTGAGGGCCGAGGATCCCGGCGGCGTCCGGCGGCGCGGCCGGGGTCGCCGCACCCGGTTGCTGACCGGCCAGGTGCTGCTGCGCGACCCAGCGCAGCGAGCGGTCGCCGGCGCGGGCGACCGACGCGCGGTCGGCCTGCTCCTGCGCGAGGCGGCGGGCCTCGTCGGCGTCGCGGTGGTGGCCGGTGATCTTCACCGCGCCGGGGGTCGAGTCGACGTGCATCGACGCGAGGCCGAGGCTGCGCTGCCACGGGCCCTGGGTGACGCGCACGCTCTGCGTGCGCGCGTGCGGCACGACGTCCCAGCGCTCGGTGATGCGACCGCCGCGGGTGATGAACACCTGGTCGTCCCAGCCGACGGCGAGCTGGCGCCACTGGATCCACGCGCGGCGCCGCGACCGCTCGGGCGCGGGGATGGTCGGGATCGACTGCAGGTCCACCCCGGGAAGCACCCGCGCGACGATCGCGAGCGCGACGGGCCACGGCGCCACCGGGAGCAGGACGTTCTCGGTGTAGCTCTCGTCGCCGCCGCCCTGCGTCGAGGACGAGGCACCGGCGACGTTGAGCCGGACCCGGACCCAGCCGCGCTTGCGCCACAGGAACGGCTGCACGAAGCCGACGGCCTGCACGCGTCCGGGCGGCACGGTCTGGCGCGTCTTCTGCAGCAGGCCGTGACGCAGCCGCAGGCCGTCGGGGGACTCGGCGACGGTGAAGTCGTAGTAGCGCGAGAACTGGGTGAAGACCTGGAAGACCGGGATGCCGCCGACGAGCAGGAAGCCGATGCCTGCCACGCCGTTCGTCAGGAGGGTGGTGACGAGCAGCAGGACCGACGCGGCGAGCAGGCCCCACGTCTCCGCGCGCAGCAGCAGCGAGATCACGAGGTCCCCGGCCGGCACCGTGACGAGCACGTTCTCCGGCGCCTCCGCGACGTCGTGCCGCACGCCGGCCGAGCGCGCGATGATCTCGTTGCGCAGATCGTTGGCCTCGCGCAGCGTGAGGAACTGCAGGTTGATCTTCGAGTCGCCCGCACCCGCGACCTCGACGCGGACCTCCGCGAGGCCGGCGAAGCGCGCCACCAGCGGCTGCAGCACGTCGACGGACTGCAGCCGCGAGAGCTGAAGGCGCCGTTCGTTGCGCGACACCACGCCCGAGTCGACCCGCAGGTCGCCGTCCTCGTCGAACCAGAACGTGCGGCGCTGCCAGGCGAGGTAGCCCCAGGCGGTGCCGAGCAGGGTGACGCCGACGAGACCCGCCAGCCCGATGAGGATGGCGCCGGTGCCGACCTCGACGTTGGCCTGGGCCGCCAGCGTGACACCGGCGACGATGCCTCCCGGCCACCAGCGGACGCCCTCGATGAACGGGGTCCACGGGTGCACGCGTCGACGGCCGTGCTCGTCGGGCGCAGAGCGCCCGGGCTTCACGACCTCGAAGGAGATCGGGTCGCGCTCCGCACCGCTCACAGGCCGGCCGACCTCTGCTCGCCACGACGGGCCAGCCGGTCGCGGAGGTCGGCCGCCACCGGCGGTGTGAGGCCGGGGATCGACGCGTCGGTCGTGGCCGCCGCCGTGTGCAGCTGCACCGTCGTGATGCCCAGCCAGCGGTGGATCGGCCCGGCGTTGAGGTCGACGAGCTGCATGCGACCGTAGGGGACGATCACGAGCCGGCGGAACAGGATACCGCTCGTCACGAGGAGGTCGTCCTCGCGCTCGGCGTAGCCCCACGACCGGGTGCGGCGGCCCACGAGCCACCACAGCCAGCAGACGACCACGAGGAGCACGGCCGCGGCGATCAGGGAGATCACGTCGGGGTAGTCCGGGATGAAGGTGAGCGCCACGATCACCACGAGCACGAGCAGCGCGACGGCGCAGAGACTGATGCGGTAGGCGGTCGCGAGCTTCGGCGAGACCCGGGCCCAGCTCACGCCGGGCGGGGCGAACGCATCGTCGATGGTGCGGGTCTGGTCGGCCACACCTGCGACCCTACGCTCGACGTCTGCGACGATGCGGTCATGCCGAGCGACTCCGCCCTCACCGCGCGGCGCGAGATCACCCTCGGTGTCGGCTCGCTCGCGGCCGGCTCGGTCGATGCCGACGGCACGCCGGACGTCCCGGTCGACCTCGGCCCGCAGCACCCGTCGGCGCACGGGCTGCTCCGGCTGCGGATCGTGCTCGAGGGCGACCGGATCGTGTCGGCCGAACCGGTCGTCGGCGCCATGCACCGCGGCGCGGAGAAGCTCTTCGAGGTGCGCGACTACCGCCAGGCGATGGTGCTGGCGAACCGTCACGACTGGCTCTCGGCGTTCAGCAACGAGCTCGGCGTGGCGCTCGCGGTCGAGCGGATGCTCGGCATGGACGTGCCCGTGCGAGCGACGTACGCCCGGACCCTGCTCGCGGAGCTGAACCGGGTGCTGAGCCACCTCGCGTTCCTCGGGTCGTTCCCGGTCGAGGGCGGACCGGTCGGCTACTACGCCTTCGACGAGCGCGAGGCCGTGCAGCGCGTCATGGAGGAGGCCTGCGGCGGTCGCATGCACTACATGGCGGTGCAGGTCGGCGGCCTGAAGCAGGAGCTCCCCGACGGCTGGCTCGGGCGCGTGGTCGACGCGGTCGGCGTCGTACGCGGTGGCCTCGGGCCGTTCGAGGAGCTGCTGCGCGACACCGCGTTCCGCGACGCCACCCGCGCGGTCGGCGTCCTCACCCGCGACACCGCGCTCGCCCACGGCGCCTCGGGTCCGGTGGCTCGCGCCTCGGGCCTCGACCTCGACCTCCGCCGCGACGAGCCCTATCTCGCCTACGCCGACCTCGCGGACTCCGGAGTCCTGCGCGTCGTGACCCGCGAGGAGGGCGACGTGCTCGCACGGCTCGAGGTGCTGCTCGAGCAGGTGCACGTGTCGCTCGACCTCGTGCTGGCGTGCGCCGCTCGGCTGCAGGAGATCGAGCCGGGGCCGATCAACCTGCGTCTGCCGAAGGTGCTCAAGGCGCCGGAGGGGCACACGTACGTGTGGACCGAGGGGCCGCTCGGGCTGTCGGGCTACCTGCTGGTGTCGCGCGGCGAGAAGACGCCGTGGCGGCTGAAGATGCGTACGCCGTCGTTCGCGCACGTCGCCGCGCTCGGCGAGGTGCTGCCCGGGCAGCGGCTCGGCGACGTCGTGGCGATCCTCGCGTCGATGGCCTACGTCGTCGGCGACATCGATCGCTGAGGGTGCTCGCCCCCAGCGGGGTGAAGGGCGCTGGCTACGGCGGTGGCGGCTGGCTTCCGTCCGCGTCGCCGGTTGCCA
>JADGOZ010000039.1 GCA_017882705.1 Candidatus Nanopelagicales bacterium
CAGCAACCAGATGTCGGGGGCCGTGGCAGGCATGGGCTGGCAGATGGCGTTCATCCTGCTCACGATCGTCTACTTCTTCACGCACTACCTGTTCGCCTCGAACACGGCGCACATCTCGGCGATGTACGCGGCATTCCTCGCCACCGCGATCCTCGCGGGGGTCCCGCCGATGATGGCCGCCCTGGTCCTCGGGTTCTGCTCCAACCTGTTCGCGTCGTTGACCCACTACTCGAGCGGTCCGGCGCCGGTGCTCTTCGGCCCGGGCTACGTGCCGGTGGGCAACTGGTGGCGCACGGGGTTCGTCATCGCCGTGGTGAACATCGGCATCTGGATGGGTGTCGGTGGCCTCTGGATGAAGGTCCTCGGCATGTGGTGACCCGCGCGACCCCCACCGACTGACGCACTGCGACATCCCCGGGCCGGTCCGCGGCCCCCGCCATCGGAAGGAACAACCATGACGATCGACGTCACCGACCCCCGCACGCTCCTGGACGACGAACCGCAGTTCCGCATCGAGCGGGACACGATGGGCGAGGTCAGCGTCCCCATCAACGCGAAGTACCGGGCGCAGACCCAGCGCGCCGTCGACAACTTCGTGATCTCCGGCACGGGGCTGTCGCGGCACCACATCGCGGCGCTCGCCCAGATCAAGCGCGCCGCCGCCATCGCGAACACCGAGCGCGGCCTCTTCGACGAGAAGGTCGCCGCGGCGATCGTGTCGGCGGCCGACGAGGTCATCGCCGGCGCCTGGGACGCGGACTTCCCGATCGACGTGTTCCAGACCGGCTCGGGGACGTCGTCGAACATGAACGCCAACGAGGTGCTCGCGACGCTCGCCACGGAGCGGCTCGGCTCGCCCGTCCACCCCAACGACGACGTCAACGCGTCGCAGTCGTCGAACGACGTCTTCCCGGCGTCGATCCACATCGCCGCGACGCAAGCCGTCGTGTCGGAGCTGCGGCCGGCTCTCGCGCACCTGTCGAGCGTCCTGGAGGCCAAGTCCGTCGAGTTCGCGGACGTGGTCAAGTCGGGTCGCACCCACCTGCAGGACGCGACGCCGGTGACCCTCGGTCAGGAGTTCAGCGGGTACGCCGCTCAGATGGCCTACGGGATCGAGCGGCTGGACGGCGCGCTTCCCCGGCTCGCGGAGCTGCCGCTCGGCGGGACGGCCGTCGGCACCGGCATCAACATGCCGGTCGGCTTCTCGCCCCGCGTGATCGCCCTGCTCGCGGAGCGCACCGGGTTGCCGTTCACCGAGGCCCGCAACCACTTCGAGGCGCAGAGCGCGCAGGACGCCCTCGTCGAGACGTCGGGGGTGCTGCGGACCATCGCGATCTCCCTCGTGAAGATCAGCAACGACCTGCGGTGGATGGGGTCAGGGCCGCTCGCCGGCCTCGGCGAGATCAACCTGCCGGACCTCCAGCCCGGCTCGTCGATCATGCCGGGCAAGGTCAACCCCGTCATCCCGGAGGCCGTCATCCAGGTGGCCGCGCAGGTCATCGGGAACGACGCCGCCGTCGCGTTCGCCGGGGCGTCGGGCACCTTCGAGCTCATCGTCACGATGCCCGTGATGGCGCGGAACCTGCTCGAGTCGATCACCCTGCTCGCCAATGCCGCACGCCACCTCGCGGACAAGTGCGTCGTCGGGATCGTCGCGAACGTGGAGCGCTGCCGACAGCTCGCGGAGCTCTCGCCGTCGATCGTGACCCCGCTCAACCGGATCATCGGCTACGAGGCTGCCTCGAAGGTCGTCAAGCACGCGATCGGGAACAAGCTCACGATCCGGGAGGCGGTCGTCGCGCTCGGCTACGTGGAGCGCGGCGAGATCACACCCGAGCAGCTCGAGCGGGCGCTCGACGTGCTCGCCATGACCGTCGCGCCGACGGCTCCGTGATGCACACCCGACGCGCGGACATCGCGATCATCGGCGGTGGCGGGGCCGGCCTGCGGGCCGCGATCGCCGCGGCGACCGCCCACCCCGAGCTCGACATCGTGCTCATCTCGAAGGTGTACCCGATGAGGTCGCACACCGTGGCCGCGGAGGGCGGCGCGGCCGGGGTGGTGGGCACGGACGACTCCCTCGAGAAGCACTTCACCGACACTGTCTCCGGCGGGGACTGGCTGTGCGACCAGGACGTCGTGCAGTACTTCGTCGAGCACTGCACCGAGGAGATGTACCAGCTCGAGCGGTGGGGCTGCCCGTGGAGCCGACGTGCCGACGGTGAGATCGAGGTGCGGCGCTTCGGCGGGATGAGCCAGCCGCGCACCTGGTTCGCCGCCGACAAGACCGGCTTCCACATGCTCCACACGCTCTTCCAGACGTCCCTGAAGTTCCCGGGGATCTCCCGCCTGGACGAGCACCTCGCGATCGAGCTCGTGGTGCACGACGACCAGGTGGCCGGCGTGCTCACGTACAACCAGCGGGACGGCTACCCGGTGCTCGTCGAGGCCGGCGCGGTGATCGTCGCCACCGGCGGTGCAGGACGGATCTACGCGCAGAACACCAACGGCGCGATCGTGACCGGCGACGGCATGGCCATGGCGTTCCGCGCCGGGGTGCCGCTGCGGGACATGGAGTTCGTCCAGTACCACCCGACCGGCCTGCCGGGCTCGGGCATCCTCATCACCGAGGGCTGCCGCGGTGAGGGCGGGGTCCTGACCAACAAGGACGGATACCGCTACCTGCAGGACTACGGGCTCGGCCCGGAGACCCCGATCGGCTCGCCCCAGAACAAGTTCATGGAGCTCGGCCCGCGTGACCGGCTCTCGCAGGCCTTCTGGCACGAGCAGCAGGCCGGCCGCACCGTCCGCACCTCACGCGGCGATGCGGTCAACCTGGACCTGCGGCACCTCGGGGCGGCGTACCTCCACGAGAGGCTGCCGCTGATCTGCGAGCTCGCCGAGCGCTACATGGGCATCGACCCCGCCAAGGAAGCGATCCCGGTGTGCCCGACCGCGCACTACACGATGGGCGGCATCGCGACCGACGTCACGACGGCCACCGCGCTGCCCGGCCTCTTCGCCGTCGGCGAGTGCGCGTCCTCAGGGCTGCACGGCGCGAACCGCCTCGGGTCCAACTCCCTCGCCGAGCTGCTCGTCCTCGGACGCGTCGCAGGTGAGCACGCGGCGGAGTTCGCCTGGATGGAGCCGGTCCGTCCGTCGGCCACCGTGCGTCGTGCCGCGGAGGACACCGCGAACCGGTACCTGTCGATGATGGGCCGCGGCAGCGAGAGCCCCGCGCAGATCCGCACCGAGCTGGGCCGCACGATGGACGACGGTGTCGGCATCTTCCGCACCGCCGAGGGGATGGCGGCCACCGCCGCGAAGATCGCCGATCTTCAGGAGCGCTACAGCGACGTCAAGGTGGCCGACACCTGCCCGGTCTACAACACGGACTGGGCCTCCGCCGTCGAGCTGGGGGCGATGCTCGACGTCGCCGGCGCGATGGTGCAGTCCGCTCTGCAGCGTGAGGAGTCCCGCGGTTCCCACCAGCGGCTCGACGGCTTCACCGAGCGGGACGACAGCACGTTCCTGGCGCACACGCAGGCATGGTTCCAGCCGGACGGTGCACCCAAGATCACCTACCAGCCGGTCGTGATCACCACCTCGGCCCCTGCACGTCGCGCCTACGGGGCGGCCGGGGTCGCAGCGAAGGCAGTGGCCGACCAGGCGGCGGACGCGACGGTCGGCGCCACCGCGGGCGCCACCACCGACGAGGGAGACGTGCGATGAGCGACGAGAACGGCTGCGGTGGCGACTCCGGCGAGTGCTGCGGCGGATGTGACGGCAAGGCTGAGCCGGCCGGGGCCCAGGCCGGCGAGGTGCTCGGGACGATCGTGCTCGAGGTCCAGCGGTACCGACCTGACCAGGACGACGCCCCCTACCTCCAGGAGTTCCGCGTGCCGTGGGGCGCCG
>JADGOZ010000040.1 GCA_017882705.1 Candidatus Nanopelagicales bacterium
AAATCCTCTGTGCCACAATGGATTTCAGTGGAGCGGGTGACGGGAATCGAACCCGCACTGTCAGCTTGGGAAGCTGATGTTCTGCCATTGAACTACACCCGCGAGGTGCACCTCCGGCGTCGTGACGCCGTCGAGCAGGCGCCATGATAGCCCGATCCCCGGGCCGGGCTCTCAGGCACGTCGGGGGTCGTCGACCGGCCGCGGGCGCAGCGGGCTCGAGACGCGGGCCGAGCGGGCGACCACCGTGCCCTGCAGGGCGAGGGTCGCCCAGCCGGCCAGCGCCATGCCGGTGATGTTGAGCTGGAGCTGCGTGGCGGTGCCGCGCAGCTCCAGCCAGCCGCCGAGGGCGAACGCGAGGGCGGTGTTGGCCGCGGCTGGGATGGTCGTGACGGAGATGAAGACGCCGGCCAGGCCGCCGGTCTTCCCCGAGGTCAGCGACAGCACGCCGGCCACGCCGGCGATCAGCGCGACGATGAACGACCGGCGGTCCGGTGTGTAGATGAACGCCGTCCCGGGTCGTTCGCGGCTGAGGTCGGCGACCGTCACCCAGCCGAGCGCGCGAGGATGCGGTCGAGCACCAGCATGGTCCTCTCGTGGCGCAGCGACGTGCGCGGCGCGGGGTGCGACTCACCGCCGCCCTGCGGCCGGCGGGGTCAGCCCGGGGAGACGGGGAGGGTCGTCGGCACCGCGGCCGTCGTGTCGCTGCCCGAGGTGAGGGTGAGCACGACCGGCGAGCCGTAGGCCGCCGTCTGGCCCGGGAGCGGCGACTGGTCGGCCACCTGCCCGGGCGCCTCGACCGGATCGACGGGTGCGGGTGCGGGGTCGATCGCGACGAGGTAGCCGGCCCGGAGCAGCGCCGTCACGGCCGCGTCACGGGTCAGGCCGCGCACGTCGGGCACCGGGGGCGCGAGGCCGGTGAGCACGGTGGTGGCCGGCGACGGGAAGCCGATCACGGGCTCCGTGGCGAGCAGCGCGGTCATCGTCTGCCGCCAGATCGGCCCGGCGATCGACCGGCCGTAGACGGTGCCGAAGGTCCGGCCGTAGGCCTTCACGTTCCTGAGCGGGTACTTCTGGCCGCCGCGGGGGTCGCCGATCCACACGCTGACGGCGTACTGCGGCGTGAACCCGCTGAACCACGTGGCCGACGAGCTGTTCGTCGTGCCGGTCTTGCCGGCCGCGGGCCGCGCCCCGAGGTCGAGTCCGGCGCCGGTGCCGCTCGCGCCGAACACGCCGCGCAGCACGTCGGTCACGGCGGCGGCGACGTAGGGCGAGAGGGTCCGGTGACAGCCGTCCGGGGGGACGGGGAGCGCTCTCTTGCGCCGGTCGGTGACCGACGTGATGACGACCGGCGCGCAGGTGATGCCGCCGCTCGCGAACGTGGCGTAGACGCCGGCCATCTCCAGCGGCGAGACCTCGTAGGCGCCGAGGGTGAGCGAGGCGTCCTTCGGCGTGATCGCGCGCGGACCCGTGCGCGGCAGGCTCGTGATGCCGAGCCGCTTGGCCATGTCGGCCACCGGCACGACGCCGTACTTCTCCTCGAGCTGGACGTACCACGTGTTCACCGAGCCCGCGGTCGCCTGATAGGCGTTGAGCACGCCGTTGTTGCGGTCGTTGTCGTTGTGGAAGCCGCCCTTGGGGTAGTTCATCGCCGCGGGCTTGTAGCCGTTGGGGGTGTCGAAGCGCGTCGTGAGCGAGAAGCCCTTCTCGAGCGCGGTCGCCAGCGTGATCGGCTTGAAGTTCGAGCCCGGCTGGTACGCCGCTCGCGCGGGCAGGACGATCTGCGTCTGGCCCTTCGCCGAGTCGCGCCCCCACCGCTTGTTGGTCCCGAGCGCGACGACGTGCCCGGTCCCCGGCTGCACGACGGCGATGCCCGCGGCGACGCGGTTCGTCGGCGTCAGCGCCTTGTCGGCCGCGGCCTGCGCCGCCGCCATCGCCGCGCGGTTCAGCGTCGTGCGGATGACGAGCCCGCCACGGTAGAGCAGGTCGGCCCGCGCCTCGGGCGTGGCGCCGAACACCGGGTCGGTGCTCAGCACCTGCAGCACGTACTGGCAGAAGAAGGGATACGCCGACGCCCCGCAGCCCTGCGCCGGGTCGGTCAGCTTCAGCACGACCTTGCTCGCCGCCGCCGCGGTGTAGGTCGCCTCGTCGATGCGCCCGGTCGTGCGCATCCGCGCAAGCACGACGTCGCGTCGGGCCTGCGAGCGCACCGGGTGGTCGGCGGGGTTGTAGTTCGTCGGGGACTTGAGGATGCCGACGAGATCGGCGGCCTGCGCGACGGTGAGGTCCAGGGCCCGCACGCTGAAGTAGTGCCGGGCCGCGGCCCCGATGCCGTAGGCGCCGTCGCCGAAGTTCACCGTGTTCAGGTAGCGCTCCAGGATCTGGTCCTTGGTGAGCCGCTTCTCCATCTCGACCGCGAGCCGCAGCTCGCGCACCTTGCGGGTGAGCGTCTGCTCGGTGATCGCCTTCTCCTGCGCCGGTGTCGTGGCCTGGGTGAGCAGCAGGTTCTTGACGTACTGCTGGGTGATGCCCGAGGCGCCCTGCGTCGACCCGCTGCTGCCGTTGTGCAGCACGGCGCGGGCGAGGCCCTTGAGGTCGACCGCACCGTGCTCGTAGAAGTGGTCGTCCTCGGTCGCCAGAAGTGCGTCGACGACGTGCGGCGACACCTGGGCGAGGCTCAGCGGCACGCGGTCCTGCCCGTAGAACACCGCGATCGTCCTCCCGGCGTCATCGGTCATCACGCTGGGCAGCGCCAGCTCGGCGTCGAGGGGGAGCGCGGTGGGCAGGTCCTCCCAGGCGTAGGCCACCTGCCTCGCGGCGTACGCCGGGGGCAGCACGAAGGGCAGCGCGAGGCTGGCCACCACGACACCCGCGAGCGCCGACCACACCGCGAGCGGCGCGAGCCGCCCGAGGCGGCGGCCGGCCGAGGGCCGGGCCGGTGCCGGGACAGCGCTGGGCAGGCCGCCGGGGAAGAGGCTGTCCAGCCCGCTCCCCGACGCGCCGTCACCGCGGGCGTGTCGCCGTGCCACCAGAGCTCGCTTTCGACTCGTGATACCTGACCATGATGACGTCAGGCCCGCCCTCGACACGCTCAGCGCCCCGTCCGGCGTAGTCGCGTCGCCGGGTGCCCGCCCGGGTGGGCGAGCATGGCGAGCGGACGAGGCGCACCATGGCGAGGGGGTGACGGGAATGGGTCGGCACGGCAGCGGTCCGGTGCGGACGTCGTCGGGACGCGCTCTCTCGACGACCTCCGCCGGCATCGCCGTGGTGCTCGTCGCGGTCGCGTTCGCCGTCGTCACCGTCCTGGGCCTCACCCTGCTCGGAGTGCCGCTGCTGCCGCGTCAGACGGCGACGGCCGCGACCCCCACGCCGACGCCGAGCGCGAGCATCGACCGGGTCTCGCTCGCGACCTCGCCTGCCCAGGGGGTCATCACCCGCATGCTCGGCCCCGCCGTGGTCGCGGGCTGGACCCCCGCCGGCGCGATGGCCTGGTCCGGCGGTACGCCGTTCGACGCGCCCTGCGGACGCCCGTCCGTCGACGCCGTGCTCTCCGGTGCCCGCGTCTACTCGATCGGGTCGCGGCAGGTTGTGCTCACGGTCTCCGCCTACACCGCCGGCTCCGGCGCCGTCGCTGTCCGCGACTGGGCCGCCCGGCTCGGCACCTGCGCCGCGGCGCCGGTCCGGGTCAGCGCCCCCGGGGCGCCGACCTCCGACGCGTTCGAGGCCACGCTGTCTGCTGCCGGAGGCGCGTCCGGCGCCACGGCGATCTTCTGGCGGCGCGGCGACGTCGTCGCAGTCATCGCCGTACCCGCCGCGGATGCCCCCGGGATGCCGGTCCTCGCCGCCCAGGTCGACCCGGCCCTGGTGACGGCACTCACCGGGGTGTGCGCGAACCAGGCCTCGACGGTCGCCGACGCCGTGCGGTCGCCGTGGGTCGTGCGCGACCAGTTCATCGGGCTCACCCTGCCGGTGCGCGTCACCGTCGCTCCCTCGCCGACCCCGGTGCCCCCGGCCGGCGTGACGCCGGCCCCGGTCTCGTGGTCGCCGGCGCCGCTCCCGTCGATCTCCCACCCCCAGCGTCCCGCCGACCCGGTGTGGCCGGCCGACCTCCCGACCGGCGAGCCGGCCTCGCCGGTGCCGCCGACCGTGCTCCTGCCGGCGCCCACGCTGTCGGTCGTGCCCTCGCGGATCGACGACCCGGCCGGGCCGGGCTGCGGCTGGTCGTTCACCGGCCAGCTGGCGCCGCCGTTCGACGCGCGCAACGAGGCGGCGATCGCGCAGGGCCGGGTCGTGCAGGCCACCGAGGACCTCGCCGCTGCACAGCAGGCCTGGCAGACCTCCGTGGTCGCCTACTGGCAGGCGGTGGCGGACTACTCGGCGCAGGCCACCGCCTACACCGCCTACGCAGCGAGCGTCCGCGACGTCGCGCGGGCGTGGGACCGCATCTCCGCCCTGCGCACCGCCTACGCCGACGCCGTCACCGCCTACAACGCGGCTGTCGCGGCCCGCGAGCAGTTCCTCCTCGACCAGGCCGCGGCCCAGACGGCGTACGACGACGCTGTGGCCGTGTGCCAGGCGGTCTCGCCCTCGGCCACACCCACCGGCTCGCCGACCTCGACGGCGTCGCCCGCCGGCACCCCGGCGACACCGGAGTGCCCGCCGCCCGTGCCGCCGATCCTCGGCCAGCTGCCGCCGCCCGTGCCGCCCCTGCCGACGCCGCCGCCCGACCCGCGACCGTCCGGCTGAGCGCCGCCGCAGGGCTCGACGCGCTGCGTGCTCCTGCCCGGCTGAGAGACTGAGGCCGTGCCCGACCGCGACCGCAGCAGCGACCTCGGGCTCTCGGCCGCGCTGCGCACCCGGGCGCGCGGCATCGACACCTACGGCATGGTGCTGCGCATCTCGCTCGCGACGACGGTGTCCTACCTGCTCGCGCACGCGGTGTCCGGCTCGCCCGTGCCGGTCTTCGCGCCGATCACGACACTGTTCGTCGTGCAGTCGAGCCCGTTCAGCACGCTGGGCATGACCGCGCAGCGCGTGCTCGGCACCGGGCTCGGAGTCGCGGCGGCGACGGTCTACGTCTCCATCGTGCCGATCACCTGGTGGTCGGTGTTCCTGGCGCTGCTCGCCAGCCTGCTCGTCGCGCGGCTCCTGCCGACCGGGCTCGTCGGACAGCTCCAGATCCCCGTCGCGACGATGTTCGTCCTCGCGCTCGGGCCGGGTGACCTCGCGGTCGACCTGTGGCGCGTCGCCGACGTCGCGCTCGGCGGCCTGGTCGGCGTGGCCGCGGTGTTCGTCTTCCCGCCGCGTCCTCGCCTCGCGCAGGCGCAGGGCGCGCTCTCGGCGTACGCCGCGGAGCTCACCGCCTTCCTGCGCGAGATGGCCCTCGAGCCCGGGCGCCACACGGCAGCGCTCCCCTCCGACACGAGGCACCGGTTCATCGGCACCAGCCGCCATCTGCGGGTGAGCGCCGGAACGGCGCGCGACGCCGTGGGTCACGCGCTCGAGTCGGCACGGCTCAACGTGCGGGCGCGCGGCGTGGAGCACGAGCTCGACATGCTCGAGCGCGAGCTGCGCTGGCTCACCCGCCTCGCCATCCAGTCGCGGTCGCTCTCGGGCGCCGTCGACCGGCTCTACGATCGCGCCGGGGTCGCCCCCGCGCTCCCCGTGCACATGCTCTCCGGTCTCATGTCCGGGCTCGCCGACCTCATCGACGCGGTGGCGCGCGACGGGGTCGACGAGGAGGCGCACGCGCTCAGCGACTCCATGGCCGACGACGTCCGGCTCGCGGTCGAGGTCACCGCCGGGTCCGTCGACGTCGTGGAGGCGCTCGGCAGCCTGACCGTCCTCGGCCGGATCGAGCAGCTGCGCGACATCGCGGTCGCCGGGGCCGTCCCGCTCGACGAGGTGCAGGACGCCCCCGAGGACGAGCTCGCCGAGCCGGCGCCCCGCGACGAGGCCGGCGAGAAGAGCGGCGTAACGGCCTCGGACGACTCGGTCTCCTCGGCGATCGAGCGGATCCGCCACCTGCTCTCCGGCTCCGACTCCTGAGACCGCGGTCCGGGGCGGTAGCCTCGGGCGACCTACGTAAGGGAGATGCCGTGCTGCTGTCGGACCGCGACATCCGGGCCGAGCTGGCCGCGGGCCGCGTCGTGCTCGAGCCGTTCGACGAGGCGATGATCCAGCCGTCGAGCGTGGACGTGCGGATGGACAAGTTCTTCCGCGTCTTCGAGAACCACCGCTACCCCCACATCGACCCGGCGGAGGAGCAGACCGAGCTCACCCGGCTCGTCGAGCCCGAGCCCGGCGAGCCGTTCATCCTGCACCCCGGCGAGTTCGTGCTGGCGTCGACCTACGAGGTCGTCACGCTTCCCGACGACGTCGCCGGACGGCTGGAGGGCAAGTCGTCCCTCGGCCGCCTCGGTCTGCTCACCCACTCGACCGCCGGCTTCATCGACCCCGGCTTCAGCGGCCACGTGACGCTCGAGCTCTCGAACGTCGCGACGCTGCCGATCAAGCTCTGGCCCGGCATGAAGATCGGTCAGCTCTGCCTGTTCCGCCTCTCCAGCCCGGCCGAGCACCCCTACGGCTCCGCGCAGTACGGCTCGCGCTACCAGGGCCAGCGCGGCCCGACGCAGAGCAAGAGCCACCTCAACTTCCACCGCACCGAGATCTAGCCCGGCGCCGTTGCCGGGGAGATCCTCAGGGAGTTCTCAGGGAACTGCCGGGAACCTGCCAACCTCCCGACGTAGAACACCCAGCATGAAGCGTTGGCTCGTGCTGGCCCTGGTCGTCGTCCTCGCCGGCGGAGGCTGGTGGTTCCTCAGCCATCGCTCCTCCACCACCACGGCGACGCAGTACCTCACGAGCACGGTGAAGCAGGGCGACGTCACCGCCACGATCGCCGCCACCGGCTCGGTCGGCTCCGCGAGCGCCTACTCCCTCGCGTTCGGCCAGACCACCGCGACCGCGTCCACGGGTACGTCGACCGCCCAGGGCTCCGCGTCGACGGGCACCGGCTCGGGCAGCGGGTCGAGCACCTCGTCCGCCACCGTGGCCACCGTCCCGGTCGTCGTCGGCCAGCACGTGGCCCAGGGCCAGGTGCTCGCCACCGAGGACCGCAGCAGCACCGCCGCCGACGTCGCCTCGGCACGCGCCTCGGTCGCCACGGCGCAGGCGCAGGTGCAGGTCGCCCGCGCCAACCTCGTGAGCACCCAGGCGAAGATCTCCTCTCAGTCGTCGGCGAGCACCCAGCTCGCGACGGCCCAGGCGCAGCTCGCGGCCGACCAGGCCCAGCTCGCGGTCGACGAGCAGCACCTCGCGTCGGCGAAGGCGCAGCTCGCGAAGGACGAGGCCGCCGTCCCGCCCGTCCCCGCGAGCGTCATCGCCGCCGACAGGCTCGCGATCGCGCAGGCCCAGCAGTCGATCGCGCGGGACAACTCGGCGATCGCCAACGACAAGGCCGGGATCACGACGGCGAAGGACACGTCGGTCACGTTGTCGGCCAACGCCGCGCAGCTCGCGCAGGCACGGGCCGCGGTGACGCAGGCGCAGAACCAGGTGACCACGGCGAGGTCACAGCTCACGACCGCCGTGGCGGCCGCCGCGAAGACCACGATCACCGCCCCGGTCGCCGGCGTGGTCACCGCCGTCAACGTCACCGTCGGGCAGGCCCCGCCGTCGTCGGCCGCCGTCACCATGCGGTCCGACTCGCTCACCGTCGTCGTGCAGGTGGCGGAGCAGGACGTGCCGAACCTCAAGGTGGGCCAGACCGCGCAGGTCACCGTCACCGCGCTGAGCCAGACCGTGCCGGCCACCGTGACCGCGCTTCCCACGAGCGCGAGCACGTCCTCCACCGGGTCGGGCGCGGTCACGTTCCCGCTGAGCCTCACGCTGTCGTCGAACCCGGCCGGGATCCTCCCGGGCATGACGGCGTCGATCGCGATCGTCACGGCCACCGCGAAGAACGTGCTCTACGTCCCGAGCACGGCGATCCAGGGGACCAGCCCCGACAACACCGTGCAGGTCATGGTGACCGGCACGCCGCAGTCGACGCCGGTGAACATCGGCCTGTCGACGAACTCGAGCACCGAGATCATCAGCGGCCTGCAGTCCGGTCAGACGATCGTCACGGGCGTCGTGAACCCGACGGCCTCGACCTCCACGACGGGCGGGGTCGGCGGTCTCACCGGCAACACCGGCAGGACCGGCTTCGGCGGCGGGGTGCGGCCCGGTGGCTGATCCCACGGTCGTCCCGACCACCCCCGCCCAGCCGCCGCTCATCGAGGGTCGGGGCCTGACCCGCATCTACCCGATGGGCGACAGCGAGGTCGCGGCGCTGCGCGGCATCGACTTCCGCATCGAGCTCGGCGAGAACGTCGCCATCATCGGGCCGTCGGGCTCAGGCAAGTCGACCCTGCTGCACATCCTCGGCCTGCTCGACCGACCGACGTCGGGGCAGTACCTGTTCGCGGGTGTCGACACCGACACGCTCGACGACGACCGGCTCGCCCTGCTGCGCAACCGCGCCATCGGCTTCATCTTCCAGAGCTTCAACCTCGTCTCCGGCGAGTCCGCCCTCGAGAACGTCGCCGCACCGCTGGTCTACGCCGGGGTGAAGCGCAAGGAACGCGTCGAGCGCGCCGAGGAGGCGCTGGCCCGGGTCGGCCTCACCGACCGCGCGCACCACGACCCGTCGCAGCTCTCCGGCGGCCAGCGTCAGCGCGTCGCCATCGCCCGCGCACTCGTCACGCGCCCGGCCGTGATCCTCGCCGACGAGCCGACGGGCAACCTCGACTCACGGTCGAGCGCCGACGTCTTCACCCTGCTCCAGGAGCTGCAGTCCGAGGGCCTCACGCTCGTCACCATCACGCACGACCAGCGCATCGCCGACCGTGCCGCACGCGTGCTGCGCGTCGAGGACGGCATGCTCGTCGACCACGACGCCCCTGAGCCGACCTACCTCGACGACGGTCGTCGTCTCCCCGAACCGACGACGGCACCGGCCACCCCCCCGTCCGGTGCCGTCGTCGTCCCTCCTGAGTCCGGCCTGGCCGCGCTCGGGCTCGCGGACGGCGACGTGTCATGACCTACGTCGAGGCGCTGCGCCTCGCCCTGCGACGTCTGCGCACGAACCTGCTGCGCACGGCGCTCACGACCCTCGGCGTCATCATCGGCGTGGCCTCGCTCGTCGCGCTCATCGGCGTCGGCGAGGGGACGCAGGCCGCGATCACGAACCAGATCGCCGGGCTCGGCACCAACCTGCTCTCGGTCAACGCGGGTGCAGCGACGGTCGGCGGAGTCCGCGGCGCCGCCGGCTCGGCCAGCACCCTCACGATCGCCGACGCCGGTGCGATCGGGTCGCTCGACGGCGTCGAGGCGGTGGCGCCGGAGATGTCGGTGTCGAACGTCGTCGTCGTGAACGGTCGCAGCAACACCACGACGTCGATGACGGGCACCACCCCGGCCGAGGCGCAGGTCCGGAACTACCAGGTGCAGGCCGGCACGTTCCTCACCGACCTCGACGTCGAGAAGGGCCTGCGCGTGGCCGTCCTCGGCCCGACCACCGTGACGAGCCTCAACACGACGCCGACCGCGATCATCGGCCAGACCGTCACGGTCAACGGGATCCCGTTCACCGTCATCGGCGTCACGCAGCCCAAGGGCGGCTCCGGATTCACGAACCCCGACGACGCCGTGTTCGCGCCGATCACCGCCGTGCAGTCGCGGTTCACCGGCGCGAGCAGCCTGCGGACGATCGGCGTATCCCTGGCGGACCCGGCTCAGCTGGCCTACGTCGAGAGCGAGATCACCGCCCTGCTGCGCTACCGCCACCAGCTCGCGACCTCGGCGAGCGACGACTTCTCGATGGTGAGCCAGGACCAGCTGCTCTCGGTCGCGTCGACGACGACCGCGACGATCCGCAACTTCCTCATCGGCATCGCGGCGATCGCCCTCGTGGTGGGGGGCATCGGCATCGCGAACACGATGCTCGTGTCGGTGCGCGAGCGGGTGCGCGAGATCGGCACCCGCAAGGCGATCGGCGCGCGCCGCCGCGACATCAGCCGGCAGTTCCTCGTCGAGGCCGTGATCGTCACGCTCGGCGGCGCCGTCGTCGGCGTGCTGATCGGCGTCGCGATCACGGGCCCGGTCGGTGCCACGGTCGGCGTCCCGGCGACGCCGACGCTGTTCGGCATCATCCTCGCGTTCTGCTCCGCGCTCCTGGTCGGCGTCCTCGCCGGCTGGTGGCCGGCGCGCCAGGCCTCGCGCCTGGACCCCGTCGAAGCACTCCGTCACGAGTAAGACCACCTCAGGAGATCCCCATGACCCAGCCCACCCCTCCCAACACGCCAGACTTCGTGCCGCCGTCCGCCGGAGGTCCGTCCTACCAGCAGCCGACGATGCCGGACATCACCGACCTCGTCGAGGGCTCGAAGGGCCGTACGGACAAGCCCGCGAGCGGATCCGGGCTCGGGCGCAACGTGATCATCGGCGGCGTCATCGGCGCCGTCGTGATCGCCGGTGCCGGCTTCCTCGCCGGACGCGCGACCTCGTCCGGCCCGAAGACCCTCGCCGAGGCCTTCACCCAGGCGCAGGCCGGCACCTTCCCGTGCGGCGACTCGACCGGCACCGGCGCCGGCTTCATCAGCCGGATCTGCGGCAGCGGCACGGGCACCGGGACCGGTACGCCGAACCCCGGTGCCAGCGGCGGGGCCGTCGGCGGCTTCGGCGGACGTGGTGTCGTCGGCACGGTGACCGCCGTGTCCGCGACGAGCATCACCGTGAACACCCGCGGCGGCTCGGTGACCGTCGCCGTGCCGAGCAGCGTCACGGTGTCGAAGACCGTCGCTGGGGCGCTGTCCGACGTGACGGTCGGATCGAGCGTCACGGTCGCGTCGACGACCGACGCGAGCGGCAACCGCACCGCGTCGCGCATCACGATGGTGCCCGCGGGCACGGTGCCGGGTGGCGACGGAGGTCCGGCCCCGCAGCCTTCCTCGAGCTGACGATCAGACCGGGAACCGGGGCGGCCCGGTCGGCCGGGGTGCGGTGCGCGGGACGCGCGGTGGCCTGGTCATGACGTCTCACCTCCCTCGCTGCCGACGGAGAGGGCGAGTGCGTCGGGTCGGTGTGGTGCACCCTCCGGTGGCGGCGTCATGAGCAGGGGTCGGCTCACGGCGAGGAGCGCGACGACCGCGAGCGCACCGCTGCCGACGATGAGGGTCCGTACGTCGATCACGCCGAGCAGGACGCCGCCGAGGCCGGTCGCGACGAGCATCGCGGCGCCGACCACGCCCTGGAGCGCGGCGAACACGCGACCGAGCACCGCGCTCGGCGAGCGCCGCACGAAGATCGACTGCGCGAGCACGTTGAGCATGCCGTTGCCGACACCGACGGACATGCTCGCGAGCGCGGCCACGGCGAGGGTCGGCGCGAGCCCGAGCACCACCATCGACAGCGCCATCGAGATCGTGACTCTCACGAGCAGGCGACCCGCGGAGACGACGTCGCGCACTTTGCGCGCGAGCACGGCGCCGAGCAGGAGCCCGGCGGCGAACAGGGCGCCGATCGCGCCGTAGGCCTCGGGTCCCGCGCCGAGCGTGCGGGTGATGAGGAAGATCTCCGAGACGTTGACGGCACCGGCGGCGAGCGCGAGCGCCGAGACCAGGACCAGGACGCTGCGCAGCAGCGGGTCGCCCGCGATGAGCCGGATCCCCGCCGACATCTCGCCCTTCGTGCGTACGCCGCTCCGCTCCGGCCGCCGGTCGTGCCGCAGCGCGACGGCGACCACGGCCAGCACGAGGAACGACACCGCATCGACGGCGAGCGCCGGCGCCGTGCCGACGGCTCCGACCAGGAGACCGCCGACCGCGGGGCCGAGGAGCATGGCTCCGGCGGTCGTGCCCTGCACGAGCGAGAGCGCGCGGGTGACCTGCTCGGGTCCGACGATCGACGGCACCAGCGCCTGCCACGCCGGGCTCGCCACGGTCTGCCCGAGGTTGAGGGCCACGACGAGCACGAGTGCCGCGGCCAGGTTGTCGGCCCCGATCGCGGGGACGAGCGCGAGGCAGGTGACCGCCTGCGCCAGCGAGACCGACGCGATCAGGCGTCGGGCCGGCAGCCGGTCGACGAGCAGTCCGGCCCACGGCGCGGCGAGCAGCTGGGGCAGCGTCGCGGCCATGACCAGGGCCGCGACGGCGAGGGTCCCGCGGCCCTGGTGGCTCGCCCAGAGCGCGAGGGCGATCACGGCGACCTCGTCGCCCAGCATCGACGCCCCACGGCCCGCGGCGACCAGGGCGAGGTCCCGGCGTACGACAGATGTGAAAGACATGTTTCGAAAGTAGTGTTTCAGATCTCACGCGTCAACCCCTCGCCGCGCCCCGCCGCCCGGTAGCGTCGCGGCGTGGCCCGTCGAGCAACCCCGCCGAGCGGTCCGGTCGTGCTGTCCGACGCGTCGGCCGTCCGCGCCCTCGCCCACCCGGCACGCCTCGTCGTCATCGACGCCCTCTACGCCGGCCAGGTGCTCACCGCGACCGAGTGCGCCGCGCTCGCCGGGACGACGCCGAGCGCGATGAGCTACCACCTGCGCGCGCTCGAGAAGTACGGCCTCGTGAAGCGGGCCGAGGCGCGCGGCGACGGCCGCGAGCGCCCGTGGGTCCGGGCCGGCGACCGGCTGAGCATCGACATCAAGGGCTCGCGAGGCGCGGTGGCCGCGGCCGAGCTGCTGGTCCGCAACTCGATCACGATGGACACCGACCGCCTCCTCTCGACGATGCGGGCCGACGCGGCCGAGGCCGGCGACGGGGAGTGGTCGCGCACGACGCAGTACGCCCGCGACCAGCTGCTGATGACGGCGGACGAGGCGCGCAACCTCGCCGCCGACCTCGAGAAGCTGGTGGCGCGGTACTCGTGGGAGAAGCGGGGCGCCAAGCCCCCCGCGGGCGCGCGGGCGTTCTCGTTCTCGGTCGTCCTGTCGCGCGACGTGGATCCTGGCTGATCCGACGTCGGGCTAGGGGGCGCCCCGGGCCATCGCGGCCTCGACGATCGGGCGCAGCAGCGGAGCGAAGTGCGCACGCATGAACGTCTGGTTCCAGTGGTTGTCGTCCTTGAACATGAGGTAGGGGCGTACGACGGGTCCGCACCACGTCGACGAGCAGGTCGCCGACGTGAGGTCGTAGGGCGTGACCCGTCCGGGGAACGCCGCCGCCGCGGCGAGCTCGGCCCGCCACGTCGCCGGGCTGAGCGCCTTCGCCTTCGTGGTCCCGCACGCCCGACCTGCGCTGATGCCGTAGTGCGCGTAGCAGGCCTTCGCCGCGTCCGCGAGGAACGGCATCTGCGGGGAGTCGCGCAGCAGCACGACCTGCGGCGCTGCCGCGAGCAGCGACCCCAGCGTGCGCCGCATCCCTGCCTGCCACGCCGCTGTGCGCGCGGTGCCGGTGAGGACGTGACCTCGCACCGACGACAGCACCTGGTGGAAGTGCCAGTTGCTCACGACCACCACGTCGATGCGTCCCCACGCGTGCGCGCGCAGCTTCGCCAGCGCGGCCGCGCGCCAGGTGGCGCACTCGGGGTACGGCGTCGGCTTCTTGTAGCGGGCGACGTAGACGCCCGCCGCGGGGCAGGACGACTTCGTGAGGGTGAGCACGCGCCAGCCGTGGGCAGCAGCGGCGGCGATGACGGCCGCGTGCCAGTGCGCGGCGTGCGAGTCGCCGAACAGCAGGATCGTGCGCGCCCCGCGCGGGTTGCCGAAGGTGCACGCCCTCGGGACCGTGACGGAGCCCGCGGCGTGGCAGCCGTTGCTGTAGGTGATGGGAGCGTCGTGCGCGGCGACGGCCGCGGACGGGATCGTGTGCCATACGGCCAGGAGCGGTGCGGGCGGCGCGCGTCGCGCTCCGGGAGCGGTGGGCGCACCCGCCCCGGGTGATGCCGCTCGCGCGGTCGCGGGCGCCGTCGCGAGGGCGATCGCCGCGCACGCGAGGAGTGCGACCGTCCGCGCTCTCGCCGTGGTGCGCATGCTGGCAGCGTAGCTACGGAACCGTATCCTCGGCAGATGCCCGGGTCACCGCTGACGGCCGACGCCCTCGCCGTCGACCCGGTCTCGGGCCGCAGGTCGTTCGCCTTCCGGCCCGACGTCGAGGGCCTCCGGGCCGTGGCGATCGCGGCGGTCGTCGGCTACCACGTCGGTCTGCCGCTGTTCTCCGGGGGCTTCGTCGGCGTCGACGTCTTCTTCGTGATCTCGGGCTTCCTCATCACCGGCCTGCTCGTGCAGGAGGCGACGGCGACCGGGCACGTCTCGCTCGCGCGCTTCTGGGCCCGCCGCGCGCGGCGCCTGCTCCCCGCGGCGACCCTCGTGCTCGTCGTCGTCGCGATCGCCTCGTGGTTCGCGGTCCCCGCGATCGACCACGAGACGACCGGCCACGACATCGCGGCGTCGGCGCTCTACGTCGCCAACATGCGCTTCGCCTTCCAGGCCACCGACTACCTCGCGTCGGACGCAGCCCCCAGCCCCGTGCTGCACTTCTGGTCGCTCGGTGTCGAGGAGCAGTTCTACGTCGTCTGGCCGCTGCTGATCATCGCGACCGCGGCATTCGTCACGTGGCGTCGGCGTACGCCGTCGGCTCACCCGGGACGACGCGCGGTGTCGCGCGGCCCGCTCGCGGCCGTGCTCGCCGTCCTCGGCGTCGCGTCGTTCCTGCTGTCGCTGCGTCTCACCGCGCGCGTCGAGCCGTGGGCGTTCTTCTCGATGCCGACGCGCGCGTGGGAGTTCGCGATCGGCGGCCTCGTGTCCATCGGCGCCGTCGAGCTCGTCCGTCTCCCCACCGGAGCACGCCGCGCCCTCGGCTGGGTCGGTGGTCTGGTGCTCCTCGGCTCGATCGTGCTGCTCACGAACGAGCTGCCCTATCCCGGCACCGCGGCGCTCTGGCCCGTCCTCGCGACGGCCGCCGTGATCGCCGCGGGTGCTGCGGGAGGCCGGCCGGCGGGAGTCGGCGCTGCCCTGTCCTGGCTCCCGATGCGGGCGCTCGGTCGGCTGTCGTACTCCTGGTACCTCTGGCACTGGCCGTTCCTGGTCCTCGCCGCCTCGATCTGGGGCGACCTGCCGGTCCTCGCGAAGTCGGGTCTCGCCCTGCTCGCGCTCGTGCCGTCGGTGCTCGCGTTCCGCTTCGTCGAACGGCCGCTGCACCACCTGCCGTCGCTCGTGGCGAGCAGTGCGCGCTCGCTGCGCCTCGGCGCCGCGCTGTCCGCGGGCGCGGCCCTGGCGGGCGTCGCGCTGGCGCTGGCCTCCGGCGGCGGTGCGCTGGCATCGGGCCTCGTGGTGCCCGTCGGTGCCGACGAGCAGACCGGCCGGCGCCCCGCGGCGCTGGCGCCGAGCGGCTCGCCGACGCCGACGGCGGGAGGCACCACCGCCTCGCCGGAGCCGACCACCGCAGCAGTCGTGTGGCCGGCAGGAGCACTGACGCCGACCCCGGCGAAGGCCCGCGCCGACAACCCGGTCGTCTACTCCGACGGCTGCCACCTATCCGCCGCTCGCACCACCTACCCCACCTGCGCGTTCGGCGACACGTCGTCGGCGACCGTCGTCTTCCTGCTCGGGGATTCCCATGCGGCGCAATGGTTCCCGACGATGGAGGCGATCGCGACGACGCAGCACTGGCGGCTGCTGACGCGCACCAAGTCCGGCTGCCCCGCGCCCGACGTGACGATCTTCAACAAGGGCCTCAAGCGTGCCTACGACGAGTGCGACACGTGGCGCGCCGCTGTCCTCGCGGAGATCGCCTCGTCGCACCCGGCGCTCGTCGTCGTGGCCGGGACGCGCACCGACTCGCTCGTCGACCGCGCGAGCGGTCAGCGGATCGACCCGGCGAAGGCCGGTGCCGAGTGGCAGGCGGGCTGGGGCCGCACCCTCGCCGCGCTGCAGCAGGACGGCGTCACCACCGCCGTGCTGCGCGACACCCCGTGGCCCGGTCGCGACGTGCCGTCCTGCGTGCAGCAGCACCGCGCGAACCCCAGCGCCTGCGACCTGAGCCGCACCGCCCTCGACGGCGCGGCCTACGACGTCGGCATGGTGAAGGGGGTCACGACAGCCCACGCCGTCGACCTGTCGGCGCTGCTCTGCGACTCGACGCGCTGCCCGGTGACGCTCGGCAAGTACCTCGTCTACCGCGACACGAGCCACCTCACGGCGACGTTCGCCGCCGCTCTCGCGCCGTACCTCAGTGCGAAGCTCGTCCCGCTGGTCGGCTAGCCGCACTCACTGCTGGCCGATCCCCGTCCGGGCAGACCCGAAGATGTGGCGCGAGGGCGACTTCCAGCGCGTCGTCGCGCCACATCTTGGGTGTCGACCCGACAGGATGTCCGGCATGCATGTGTCGCTCCTGTCGGTCACGCCGGTCAAGGGACTCGCCCTGCACCACCCCGACCAGGTCGACCTGACGCCCGGAGGCATCGTCGGCGACCGCGCCTTCTTCCTGGTCGAGGCGGGCGGGGAGATGGTGAGCTGCACCGACATCGGCGCCTTGATGGCCCACCGCGCGGAGCTCGACTCGGCCACCGGCGTGCTCACCGTCCACGGGCCCGACGGGATCCTGCACGCGGCACCGGTCGAGCCCGGCGAGCCGGTCGACACCGACTTCTACGGCCTGCGAACAGTCAGCGGCCACGTGGTCGTCGGCTGGGACGAGGTGTTCTCCGACATCGCCGGTCGGCCGGTGCGGCTGGTCCGCGGCGGCACCGGCGCCTTCGACGTCGCGGGGCTCACCCTCATCGGCTCGGCGTCCACGGCCGCGCTCGCGGGGACGGACGCCGTCGACGCCCGCCGCTTCCGGATGAACGTCGAGGTCGCCGGATCCGCCTCACTCGACGAGGACTCGTGGGAGGGCCGTGAGCTGCGCCTCGGCGAGGCCGTCGTGCGCGTCGGCGGCCCGGTGAAGCGCTGCGCCGCGACCACGCGCAACCCCGACACCGGCGAGATCGACCTGCAGACGCTCAAGCTCATCGGGGGTCTCAAGGGCCGCCAGGAGCTCGCGCCGTGGGGCGCCGGCTTCTACCTCGGCGTCTACGCCGAGGTCCTCGTGCCCGGCCGCGTGAGTGTCGGCGACGAGGTCGTCCTCCCGTAGTCGACAGCGATGTGCCCTCGCCGCGGATCACCGGGGCGACGGCACATCGGAGCGGTCAGGTGCGGACGCTGTCGAGCAGCAGGCTCGCGATGTCTGACACCTGCGCCACCGGGGCGTCCTTGCCCTCCGAGCGCATCGTGACGCCGTCGTTGATCATCACCGAGCAGAACGGGCACGCGACGGCGATCGTGGCGGCTCCGGTGGCGATGGCCTCGTCGGTGCGGTTGAGGTTGATCCGGGTGCCGAGCTTCTCCTCCATCCACATGCGCGCGCCGCCGGCGCCGCAGCAGAAGGAGCGGTCGGCCGAGCGGTCCATCTCGGTGAGCTGGAGGCCGGGCAGCGAGCCGAGCAGGTCGCGGGGCGGCGTGTAGACCTTGTTGTGGCGGCCGAGGTAGCACGGGTCGTGGTAGGTCACGGCGCCCTGCACCGGGGTGACCGGGGTGAGCTTCCCTTCCCGCACCAGGGTCGCGAGCAGCTGGCTGTGGTGCACGACGTCGTAGTTGCCGCCGAGCTGCGGGTACTCCCGGCCGAGGGTGTTGAGGCAGTGCGGGCAGGTGACGACGATCTTCCTGGCCTTGGCCTCGTTGAGGACCTCGACGTTCTGCATCGCCTGCATCTGGAAGAGGAACTCGTTGCCCGCGCGTCGCGCAGGATCGCCGGTGCAGGTCTCCCCCTCGCCGAGGACCATGAACTGCACGCCTGCGAGGTGGAGCAGCTCGGCGACGGCCTTGGTGGTCTTCTTCGCGCGGTCCTCGAACGCACCGGCGCAGCCGACCCAGAACAGGTAGTCGACGTCGTCGGGGATGGTGTCCTCGCCCTCGGTGCCGAACACCCGGACCTCGAAGTCGACCTCCTCGATCCACGCGTTGCGCAGCGAGGCGTTCATGCCCCACGGGTTGCCCTTGTTCTCGACGTGCTTGAACAGGCCCGCGAGCTCGCTCGGGAACTCCGACTCGATCATCACCCGGTTGCGGCGCATGTCGGCGATGTGGTCGATGTGCTCGATGTCGACCGGGCACTGGTTGACGCACGCGCCGCACATCGTGCAGGACCAGAGCACGTCCTCGTCGATGACCGCGTTGTCGTCCTCGCGCGAGCCGACGAGCGGGCGCGCGTGCGCGTCCTGGATCTCCTGGGAGTACGACGTGATCTCGACCGGGACGGGCACCGACGACTTCCCGGTCCCGGGCGCCGCGAGGTAGGACGGGTTGGACTGCGCGGCGAGGTAGGGCGCCTGCGCGAGCAGGTTGTCGCGCAGATCCATGATCAGCAGCTTCGGGGAGAGCGGCTTCTCGGTGTTCCACGCCGGGCACTGCGACTGGCAGCGCCCGCACTCCGTGCAGGTGAGCAGGTCGAGGTTGCCCTTCCAGGTGAAGTCCGTGATCGCGCCGCGACCGAACACCGCGTCGTCGTCGGGGTCCTCGAAGTCGATCCTGTCGCGGCCGGAGTACATCGGCAGCAGCGGGCCGAGGCCGTTGGGGCGCCGCGAGAACGCCACGTTGAACGGCGCCAGGAAGATGTGCATGTGCTTGCTGTAGAGCACGAGGATCGTCGTCCCGAGCACGGCCCCGAACGACGCCAGGATGAAGATCGTCTCGATCCACTCGTTGGCCGTCGTGCCGAGCGGCGCGAGCAGGCCGGCCACCCAGTTCGACACGAACGCCGCGGTCGGAGGGTCGAAGGGGAAGGTGCCGTTGTTGATCTGCGCGCCGCGGTAGAGGAACAGCGTGATCACGATGGTCGCGATCGAGGCGAGGATCAGCCACGCGCCGCCGGTGTGCGACCCGTAGAACCGCGACTCGCGCCCGATCTTGTGCGGGTTCTTGCGGATGCGGATGACGCCGAACACCACGAGGGCGCAGAGCACGAGCAGGCCCATGAGGTCCTCGAGGAACCCGACGAGCGCCCAGGTGCCGATGATCGGCACGTGGAAGTTCGGGTCGAACAGCGCGCCGAACGCCTCGAGGATCGTGAGGCCCAGGATGAGGAAGCCCCAGAAGGTGAAGAAGTGGGCGGCGCCCGACGGGCCCCACTTGAGCAGCTTCTTCTGCCCGAGCACCTCGACGACCTCGGCCTGGACCCGCACGCCGGCGTCGTCGGTGCGCCCGACGGCCGGCTGTCCCGAACGGATCACCTGGTAGATCCGGTTGCCGCGCCACGCGGCGAGCGAGAGCGCCGCGATCGTGAGCAGCACCCCGACGACGAGGCGCACGGTGAGGTGGGTCTCGGAGAACGGCGTCAGCGTCGTGACGTCGGTGGCGAGCGTGGTCAGTGCGGGCACCGGGATCCTCCGGGGGCGGCGGGACTGGTGGAGCGAACTTTACTCGTCAGTAACTTACGCCGGGCGAGCCGGTCGAGGCCACGCTAGCGAGCAACGCTCCCCGGACGCGCCCGACCCCGTGCCCGGCGCAAAGCGCGCCCGCCTGCCGCTCCCCAGGCGACTCCCCGAACCTGGCTTTCGGGGAGGATTGTGGCAACTGATATGAGTCGGTTAGACTCACATCATCTGCTAGTCAGGTTGACACTCGATGTGAACCGCCCCAGGCTCGACCCAGCATCACCCCAGACCCCGAAGCACCAGACCTTCCCCGCCCGACCACACGAAAGGCGTCACCCCATGGCACGAGCAGTCGGCATCGACCTCGGCACGACCAACTCCGTCGTCTCCGTCCTCGAGGGCGGCGACCCCACCGTCATCCCCAACGCCGAGGGCGCGCGCACCACGCCGTCGGTCGTGGCCTTCGCCAAGAACGGCGAGGTGCTCGTCGGCGAGGTGGCCAAGCGACAGGCGGTCACCAACGTCGACCGCACGATCCGCTCCGTGAAGCGCCACATGGGCACCGGCTGGACCGTCGACATCGACGGCAAGGCCTACACCGCGCAGGAGATCAGCGCGCGCGTGCTGCAGAAGCTCAAGCGCGACGCCGAGGCCTACCTCAACGACGTCGTGACCGACGCGGTCATCACGGTCCCTGCGTACTTCAACGACGCCCAGCGCCAGGCCACGAAGGAGGCCGGCGAGATCGCGGGCCTCAACGTGCTGCGCATCATCAACGAGCCCACCGCTGCCGCTCTCGCCTACGGCCTCGACAAGGGCGAGAAGGAGCAGACGATCCTGGTGTTCGACCTCGGTGGTGGCACGTTCGACGTGTCCCTGCTCGAGATCGGCGACGGCATCGTCGAGGTCAAGGCCACGAGCGGCGACAACCACCTCGGTGGCGACGACTGGGACGAGCGCCTCGTCTCGCACCTCGCGACGCAGTTCAAGAACGCGCACGGCGTCGACCTCACCAAGGACAAGATGGCGCTGCAGCGTCTGCGCGAGGCGGCCGAGAAGGCGAAGATCGAGCTCTCGAGCTCGATGCAGACCTCGATCAACCTGCCCTACATCACGGCGTCGGCCGACGGCCCGCTGCACCTCGACGAGTCGCTCACCCGCGCCCAGTTCGAGAAGCTCACGAGCGACCTGCTCGACCGCTGCAAGGCCCCGTTCCAGGCCGTCATCAAGGACGCCGGGATCGCGGTCGGCGACATCGACCACATCGTCATGGTCGGTGGCTCCACCCGCATGCCCGCCGTGACGGAGCTGGTCAAGGAGCTCACCGGCGGCCAGGAGCCCAACAAGAGCGTCAACCCCGACGAGGTCGTCGCCATCGGTGCCTCGCTGCAGGCCGGCGTGCTCAAGGGCGAGGTCAAGGACGTCCTGCTCCTCGACGTCACGCCGCTGTCGCTGGGCATCGAGACCAAGGGCGGCATCATGACCCGCCTCATCGAGCGCAACACCACCATCCCGACCAAGCGCTCGGAGATCTTCACGACCGCCGACGACAACCAGCCCTCGGTGCTCATCCAGGTCTTCCAGGGCGAGCGTGAGATGGCGGCCTACAACAAGAAGCTCGGCACCTTCGAGCTGATGGGCCTCCCGCCGGCCCCGCGCGGCGTGCCGCAGATCGAGGTCACGTTCGACATCGACGCCAACGGCATCGTGCACGTGGCGGCGAAGGACCTCGGCACCGGCAAGGAGCAGTCGATGACGATCACGGGCGGCTCCGGCCT
>JADGOZ010000190.1 GCA_017882705.1 Candidatus Nanopelagicales bacterium
GGGGTCGTCGTCGGGCAGACGCTCGCCACGAGACCCGAGGACACCTACCGGGCACTGCTCGAGGCCACGGCGTTCGGTACGCGCACCATCGTCGAGGCGTTCACTGACTCGGGAGTCCCGGTCACCGAGCTCGTCGTCGCGGGCGGGCTGCTCAAGAACGCCCTGCTGATGCAGATCTACGCCGATGTGACGCGACTGCCACTGAGCACGATCGCGTCCGAGCAGGGACCGGCGCTGGGCTCGGCGATCCACGCGGCCGTCGCCGCGGGCGCCTACCCCGATGTTCGCGCGGCAGCGAAGGTGATGGGCAAGCGGACTGCCGCCGCCTACTCGCCGATCGAGGAGAACGCCGTTCGGTACGACGCGCTGTTCGCCGAGTACACGCTGCTGCACGACTACTTCGGCCGCGGCGCGAACGACGTCATGCACCGGCTGAGGGCCATCCGCCGGGACGCGCGCAGCGGTGGGGAGCGCAGCTGATGGGGCTCGACGAGTACTCCGCCGAGGTCCGCGCCGAGGTCGCCCGGGTGCGGGAGGTGGTGGCCCGCCTGCATGCGGAGCTGCCGCGCTGGGGCCTGGTCGTCTGGACGGCCGGGAACGTCTCGCAGCGCGTCGCGGGCGCCGAGCTGTTCGTGATCAAGCCGTCCGGGGTGACGTACGACGAGCTGACCCCGGAGTCGATGGTCGTGTGCGACCTCGAGGGGACCCTGGTGGACGGCACGCGCTCGCCGTCGTCGGACACCGCTGCGCACGCCTACGTCTACCGGCACATGCCCGAGGTCGGCGGCGTCGTGCACACGCACTCGACCTACGCGACGGCCTGGGCCGCACGCGGCGAGGCCGTGCCGTGCGTGCTGACGATGATGGCCGACGAGTTCGGGGGTGACGTGCCGATCGGCCCGTTCGCTCTCATCGGCGACGACTCGATCGGTCGCGGGATCGTCGACACGCTCCGCGCGAGCCGCTCGCCGGCGGTGCTCATGCAGAACCACGGACCGTTCACGATCGGCGCGGACGCGCGGGGCGCGGTCAAGGCCGCCGTGATGGTCGAGGAGGTCGCCCGGACGGTGCACATCGCGCGTCAGCTCGGCGAGCCGCTGCGGATCCCGCAGGCCGACATCGACGCGCTCTACGACCGCTACCAGCACGTCTACGGCCAGACGGCCACCCCCACCCGCCCGACGACGGCCGCCGAGGCCACTGCGAACCAGGAGAGTGCACGATGACCGAGCCATACGCCGGCCGCGAGGTCTGGTTCCTCACCGGAAGCCAGGGGCTCTACGGCGAGGAGGCCCTGCGTCAGGTCGCGTCGCAGTCCCAGGAGATCGCGCGGGCTCTCGACGCCTCGGGCGACGTCCCGGTGCGGATCGTCTGGAAGCCGGTGCTCAAGGACGCAGGCGCCATCCGCCGGGCCGCTCTGGACGCGAACGCGGACGACGCAGTCATCGGGGTCATCGCCTGGATGCACACCTTCTCGCCCGCGAAGATGTGGATCGCCGGCCTTGACGCGCTGCGGACCCCGCTGCTGCACCTGCACACGCAGGCCAACGTCGAGCTGCCGTGGTCGACCATCGACATGGACTTCATGAACCTGAACCAGGCCGCGCACGGCGACCGCGAGTTCGGCTACATCCAGACCCGGCTCGGGGTCGCCCGCAAGACTGTCGTCGGTCACGTCTCGAACCCCGCCGTGACCGCGTCGATCGGCACGTGGGTGCGTGCGGCGGCGGCCTGGTCGGCGACGCACGAGCTCAAGCTCGCGCGGTTCGGCGACAACATGCGCAACGTCGCCGTGACCGAGGGGGACAAGACCGAGGCGGAGCTGCGCTTCGGTGTCTCGGTCAACACGTGGGGCGTCAACGACCTCGTGGCGGCGGTCGACGCCGTGGCCGACGCGGACATCGACACGCTCGTCGCCGAGTACGAGGACCTGTACGACGTCGCCGCCGAGCTCCGTCGCGGCGGCGAGCGCCACGACTCCCTGCGCTACGGCGCGCGCCAGGAGCTCGCACTGCTCTCGTTCCTGGGCGAGCTCGGGGCGACCGCGTTCACGACGAACTTCGAGGACCTCGGCGCGCTGCGCCAGCTGCCCGGCCTCGCCGTCCAACGCCTCATGTCCCAGGGCTTCGGCTTCGGTGCCGAGGGCGACTGGAAGACGGCCGTCCTGGTCCGCGCCGCGAAGGTCATGGGTGCGGGGCTGCCTGGTGGCGCCTCCCTCATGGAGGACTACACCTACAACCTCGTGCCGGGCGCCGAGAAGATCCTCGGTGCGCACATGCTCGAGGTCTGCCCGAGCCTGACGACCCAGAAGGCGTCGCTCGAGATCCACCCGCTCGGCATCGGTGGCAAGGAGGACCCGGTTCGCCTGGTCTTCGACACCGATCCCGGCCCGGGTGTCGTGGTCGCCCTCTCGGACATGCGCGACAGGTTCCGGCTGACCGCTAACGTGGTCGACGTCGTCGCTCCGGACCAGGCGCTCCCGCACCTTCCGGTCGCACGCGCCGTCTGGAAGCCGCAACCCGACTTCGCGACGTCCGCGGAGGCGTGGCTCACCGCGGGTGCGGCGCACCACACGGTGCTCACGACGGCGGTCGGAGTCGAGGTGTTCGAGGACTTCGCCGACATCGCCCGGACGGAGCTCCTGGTGATCGACGCCGACACGACACGACGTGGCTTCCGCAACGAGGTCAAGTGGAACTCGGCTTATTACCGGCTCGCGCAGGGTATCTGAGAGTTATCAAGACGTGACCTCAAATCCCGGTGTCACGGTGAATGTGAGCGCTAACATCGGATAGGCCGCTCCCGACAAGCGAGACAGAACGACCTGAGCGTCACCAGAACGACCACAGCTTCACCAGCAGACGCAGCCGGCACAGCCGCCGGGTGCGCGACTCAACGAGGAGACAGCATGCGCATCAAGCACATCGCCGCAGCCGCGGTGGCACTCACCCTCACAGTGGCTCTTGCCGCTTGTGGCGGCAGCGGGGCCGGTGGCGCCGCTTCCCAGTCGGCGTCCGGAGGTGGCGCGGCAGCAACGGGCGCCCTCGTCGGGGTCGCCATGCCGACCAATTCCTCCGAGCGGTGGATCGCCGACGGCAACAACGTCAAGGCCCAGCTCGAGAAGCTCGGGTACAAGGTCGACCTGCAGTACGCCGAGGACGACATCCCGACCCAGGTGAACCAGATCGACACC
>JADGOZ010000191.1 GCA_017882705.1 Candidatus Nanopelagicales bacterium
AGAGGCGGGTGAGCGCGTCCTGGACGACGTCCTCCGCGCGGTCCCAGTCGCCGCACAGGAGGTAGGCCGTGCGCCGCAGGTGGGCCCTGCGGGCGGCGACGTAGGACTCGAAGTCCGGGGGCGTGCCCGCGCCGCCCACGAGCACCCCCTCACGTCAGCCGGCAGCCGCCGGCCGCTGCTCATCTGACGCGACGAGCATGCCGCAGGGTTGCACGGAGGGGGCGGTGATCTAGGGGACGGTGATCTCGCCAAGCTCGGCGGCCAGGGCGATGTCGCTACGGAAGTGACTGCCCGGCAGCACGACGAGGTCGACCGCGTCGTAGGCCCGCGCACGCGCCTCGGCGAGGTCGGCCCCGACGCCCACGACGGACAGCACGCGCCCCCCCGAGGACACCACGGTCTGGTACGCCGCGAGCTTCGTGCCGGCGTGGAGCACGTAGGCGCCGTCCACCTCGGCCGCGGCGTCGAGGCCTTGGACGACGCGACCGGTCACCGGGGTGCCGGGGTAGTTCTCCGCGGCGATCACGACGGTGACGGCGGCGCCGTCGCGCCAGCGCAGGTCCTCGAGGTCGGCGAGGTGGCCGGTGGCGGCCGCGAGCAGGACGTGCGCCAGCGGCGTACGCAGACGGGCGAGGACGACCTGCGTCTCGGGGTCGCCGAAGCGGGCGTTGAACTCGATGACGCGCAGCCCGCGCGAGGTGAGCGCGAGGCCGGCGTAGACGACGCCGACGAAGGGCGTGCCGCGGTGGCGCAGCTCGTCGACGGTGGGCTGCACGACGCGCGCGACGACGTCGGCGACCAGGTCGTCGGGCGCCCAGGGCAGCGGGGAGTAGGCGCCCATGCCGCCGGTGTTGGGGCCGAGGTCGCCGTCGAAGACGCGTTTGAAGTCCTGGGCGGGCTGCAGAGGCACGACGGTCTCGCCGTCGGTGAGGCAGAACAGCGAGACCTCGGGGCCGTCGAGGAACTCCTCGACCACGACGCGTCCACCGTCCTTCGCGAGGCACTCGCGGGCGTGCTCGAGGGCGTCGGTGCGGTCGCCGGTCACGACGACCCCCTTGCCCGCGGCGAGGCCGTCGTCCTTCACGACGTAGGGAGCGCCGAACTGGTCGAACGCCACCTCGACCTCGGCGAGGGAGTCGCACACGTGGGCCATCGCGGTGGGGACGCCGGCGCTGGCCATGACGTCCTTCGCGAAGGCCTTGCTGCCCTCGAGCCGCGCGGCCGCGGCGCTCGGGCCGAAGGTCGCGAACCCCGCGGCGCGCAGGTGGTCGGCGACACCGAGCACGAGCGGTCCCTCCGGGCCGACGACCACGAGGTCGACGCGGAGCTGCGCCGCGAGGTCGGGTGCGGCGGTCGGGTCGGTGAGGTCGAGCGGGTGGACCTTCGCCTCCGCCGCGATCCCGGCGTTGCCGGGCGCCGCGTGCAGCTCGTCGACGTCGGAGTCCGCGGCGAGAGCGTGGACCAGGGCGTGCTCACGAGCACCCGTACCGATCACCAGGATCTTCACGGCTGGCAGCCTACGAGAGTCGACGGCCCGCCCGGCCAGCGACCTTCAAGATCACGACTTGTGGACGCTGGAAGCAAAGAACGTGGCCTTGATCGTCCCTTAGGGGCGATCAAGGCCACGTTGTTGCGTGGATCTGTCCGCTACTCGTGGGCTACGCGCCCGTGTAGTAGTGGTCGATCTCCGCGAAGGACTCGTCGAGGACGGCGAGGCCCTCCTTGACCTCCTCGTCCGTCACGGTGCACGGGGGGACGACGTGCAGGCGGTTGAAGTTCGCGAAAGGCAGGACGCCACGCTTCTTCATGGCGGCCATCAGCTCGCCCAGGGCCGGCGAGGTGCCGCCGTACGGCGCGAGGGGCTCGCGGGTCGCGCGGTCGGTCACCAGGTCGAGCGCCCAGAACACGCCGAGCCCGCGGACCTCGCCGATCACCGGGTGGCGCTCGGCGAGCTCGCGCAGGCCCGGGCCGAGGACGTCCTCGCCGATGCGCTTCGCGTTCTCGACGATGCCCTCCTCCTTCATGGCGTCGATCGACGCGACGATGGAGGCGCAGGCGAGCGGGTGGCCGGAGTAGGTGAGACCGCCGGGGAAGACGCGGTCGTCGAACGTCGCGGCGATCTCGTCGCTGATGATGACGCCGCCGACGGGGACGTAGCCGGAGTTGCTGCCCTTGGCGAAGGTGATGAGGTCGGGTCGCACGTCGAAGTTCTCGAACGCGAACCAGGTGCCGCAGCGGCCGAAGCCGGCCATGACCTCGTCGAGGATGAGCACGATGCCGTGCTTGTCGCACAGCGCGCGGACGCCCTCGAGGTACCCGGGCGGAGGGATCAGCACGCCGGCGGTGCCGACGACGGTCTCGATGAGGATCGCCGCGATGGTCGCCGGGCCCTCGAAGGTGATCGTCTGCTCGAGGTGCTGAAGCGCGCGCTCGGACTCCTGCGCCTCGTCGGCCGCCCAGAACGAGGAGCGGTAGGCGTACGGCCCGAAGAAGTGGATGTGCGCGTCGGCGAACTCGTTCGGCCAGCGGCGAGGGTCGCCGGTGGAGGCGATCGCCGAGCCGGTGTTGCCGTGGTAGGACCGGTAGAACGACATCACCTTGCGACGGCCGGTGTGCAGGCGCGCCATCCGGATCGCGTTCTCGTTGGCGTCGGCGCCGCCGTTGGTGAAGAAGACCTTGGTCATGCCGTCGGGCGCGAGGTCGGCGATCCGTTTCGCGGCCTCGCCGCGCGCGTCGTTCGCGTGCTGCGGCGCGACGGTCGCGAGCTTCGCGGCCTGCTCCTGGATCGCGGCGACGACCTTCGGGTGCTGGTGGCCGATGTTGACGTTGACGAGCTGGCTGGAGAAGTCGAGGAACCGGTTGCCGTCGTAGTCCCAGACGTAGGAGCCCTCGCCGCCGGCGATGAGCATCGGGTTGAGCGCCGCCTGCGCCGACCACGAGTGGAAGACGTGGGTGCGGTCGAGCTCGAGGACGCGCTGGCCCGCGGCGGGGTCAGGGGTGACGGGCGTGGTCATGAGGACTCCTGGGTCGAGGTGACCTCGCCAGGGTAGGGGGCGCTCGGGCGCCGCGGCATAGGCAGGGTGTCAGGCTGGAGCGTCGTACGCCGACACCCTGTCGGCCAGGCCCTCGCGTACGCGAGGCCAGTCCTCGGCGACGACGCTGAACATCACGGTGTCGCGCACCGAGCCGTCGGCGCGCCGCTGGTAGCGGCGCAGGACTCCCTCGTACGTCGCTCCGAGGCGGTGGATCGCCTGCTGGCTGCGGTGGTTGCGGATGTCGGTCTTGAGCTGCACCCGACCCATGCCGAGCGTGTCGAACGCGTAGGTGAGCAGCAGCAGCTTGGTCTCGGGGTTCACGACCGTGCCCCACACCGCGGGGTCGTAGCTGGTGTTGCCGATCTCGAGGCGTGCGTCGTGCGGCACGATGTCGAGGTACGACGTCCATCCGACGACCGAGCCCGCGTGCCGGTCGCCGACGTCGCGCAGCAGCCGCACCGTCCACGGGAACCACCCGCGGTCGAGCACCGAGGTGATCCAGTGCCGCGCCGTCACGTCGTCCGGGAGCGGTCCGCCGGCCTGGTGCTGCCAGACGTGGTCGTGGTCGATCGCGAGACGCAGCGCGCGGGCGTCGTGCTGCGTGGTGGGCGTCAGCTCGACGTGGCTCCCGCGCAGGTGAGTCCCCGCGTGCGGCGGCCAGATCACGACCGGCCAGTGCTCGTCACTCGGACGCGGATCCTCCCGCGGCTCGAACCGCCCCTCGCTCATACGACTCACGCTAGTGCGACGTAGGCGATGAAGGACGCCTGCATCGCATAGAAGGCAACAAACTCCGCCTTCATCGCCACGTCGGTCCGCGGGGCACCCCACGGCGTCAGTCGCCGACGGCCCACTGGCCGCGCAGCGCCGACTCCACCGAGTCGAGGTCGACGCCGAGGCCGCGCGCCGTCGCGACGAGCTCGCGGGCCGCGGCCTGCAGCCGCTGCTCGCGCTGGGTGCGGCTCGTGCGCTCGACGTTGGGCTCGAGCACGACCGTGCCGCGACGCCGGTTCGACTCGACGACGCCGGCCAGCTCGAGCTCGCGATAGGCCCGCTGCACCGTCCCGGGCGCGACGCCGAGGTCGTGCGCGAGCTGACGGATCGTCGGCAGCGACGTCCCGGGACGCAGGTGACCCGACAGCACGAGCACCTCGACCTGCCCGCGGATCTGCTCGTACGGCGGGACTCCCGACGACGGGTCCACGGTGATGGTCGCGCTCATGCCACGGGTCCGTCCTGCACCCGCTCGGGCGACACCGGCCGGACGACCAGCACGAGGAACGGGGCGGTCGCGCGACGCCACGCCCACCACGCCACCACAGCCATCAGGAGCAGCGCGCAGCCGGCCACGACGCCGTCACGCGACCCGTCGCCCCGCAGCAGGTTCGCGACGAGCGTGATCGCCGACCACGACCCCCCGAGAACGACGGCGCCGCCGACGGCGTGCAGCGCACGGGACCGCAGCCCGTCGTCGGCCGCGACGACGTCGGCGTCGGGCTCGGGCGGCCTCGGACGCTCGAGCACGAGTCGTGTGCAGCCGCGGCCGGCGGCCCAGGCCATGAGCACGACCGCGACCAGGAGCGAGGCGCCGACGGGCTCGGAGCGCACGAGCGCCGCGACCGGGCCGAGCACCACGGAGAGCGCGGCGACGACGGCCGGCGACGTCCGCGCCCAGGAGCCGACGTAGTCCCGCTCGCGACGGGCTGCGAGCGACGCGGTGCGAGGACCGGAGCCGCGCGAGACCGCGCTCCCGACCTCGCCGACGACCGAGCCGACCAGGAAGCCGGTCGCGAGGAGCACGCCGGTGTAGGTCCCGACGGTGAGCGTCTGGTGCAGGACGTCCCACGCGAACCAGACCGCCGACGCCAGCACGACGCCGGCCGTACGCCAGCGCATCGTGCGGGCCAGCGCGTCGAGGACGTAGGGAGCGTTGGCGGAGGTGAAGCGGACCCCGGTGCGCGCGACGAACCGGTCGAGCCGCGGTCGCGCCACCGGAGCGAGGCTGACGGCGACAGCGGCGAGGCCGATGGCGAGCGCAGCAAGAGCGATCAGCACGAGCGCAAGGGCGATGACCGTCACGAGGACTGTGTATCAGTGTATTGACACATAGGACAAGACTCGGCACGATGCGACCGTGACGACGGACCTGGTCGACGAGGCGGTGTGGCGCGACGTACGCCGTCGCCAGGGCCCGAGCACGTGGGTCGTCGTCGTCGCGATCGTGCTGGGCGTGGCGCTCGTATGGGCCGCGTTCTGGGCGCGTGGCACCGGTCGTACGTCGCCTCGGCTGACGTCGAACGGGATGTCCGGGAGGTACGACGCCGCGACGAGCTCGATCGACTTCCTGGTCCGTCTGGGCAACTCGGGCGCCGTACCGATCACCGTCGTCGGGGCCGGCATCGTCGGGCCCGACGGGTCGCCCTCGACCGCCGTCACGTCCGTGCGGGTCACGCCCACCGTGGTCCCGGTCGGTGCCCTGGTCTACGACGACGGCCGGCAGAGCGTCGAGGTCCCGATGCACGTGGTGATCGACTGTGCGGCGCTCGACCCGAACGGCCAGGACCAGGCCCCGACCCTCGTGCTCACCACCACCGGGACGTGGCCGCAGCACGACTGGACGATGCTGGACGTCGGCCAGATCCGGGGCTTCTGCGACCCGCTGCCCGACAGCGGCTCCTAGCCGGGCGGGCCGTCGGGCGCGTCGGCACGGGCCGGGTGCGCACCCACCCGTCGCACCATGCGCACGTGCCCTGCGACGTCGTCCACCCCGTCGACCTCGAGGGGCTCGTCGATGCCCTCGACCTCGAAGCCGATGCTCGTGTGGAACGCCACCGAGGCCGTGTTCACCGTCGACGTCACGCAGCGCACGGTCGTCGTGCCGCGCGCGGCGGCCTCGCGCGCGAAGCGGTCGTGCAGGTCGCGCCCGAGGCCCGAGCCGCGCTGGTCGGGGCGTACGCCGATGAAGTGGACGTAGGACTCACCGCGATGGTCGGGCGAGTCGAAGCCGACGAGGAAGCCGGCGAGCTCTCCGCGGGAGTCCTCCGCGGTCAGCGACGTACCGGCGAAGTGCTCGAGGAAGAGGCGCGGCAGGAGCGCGGCCATCCGACGTCCGCCCCACCAGTCGTCGACGACCGCGACGATCCGGGCGTGGTCCTCGAGCCGCGCGGGCCTGATCGTGACGCTCACGGGGGACAGCGTGCCAGCGATGAAGGCGCAGTTCGTTGCTCTCTGTGCAACACAGGCTCCCCTACTGGGCTTCGCCCAGCGGGGGCCCAGTACATCGGCAACGGGTCAGTCGACGAGGTTGTGGACCACCACGGTCTGGTCGCGCTCGGGGCCGACGCCGATCGCGGAGATCCGCACTGCGCTGCGGGCCTCGAGGAAGGCGACGTAGTCCTGGGCGGTCTGCGGGAGGTCGGCGAGGGTGCGGGCGCCGGAGATGTCCTCGGTCCAGCCGGGGAGGTACTCGTAGACGGGCTTCGCGTGGTGGAACCCGGTCTGGGTCATCGGCAGGTCGGTGAGGATCTCGCCGTCGACGTCGTAGGCCACGCAGACCGGGATCAGCTCCCAGCCCGACAGGACGTCGAGCTTGGTGAGCACGAGGTCGGTGATGCCGTTGACCCGACCGGCGTAGCGCGCGATGGGTACGTCGAACCAGCCGCAGCGACGCGGGCGACCGGTCGTCGTGCCGAACTCGTGGCCGATCTCGCGCAGCTTCTCACCGTCCTCGTCGAAGAGCTCGGTCGGGAACGGGCCCTCGCCGACGCGGGTGATGTAGGCCTTCGCGATGCCGATCACGCGCGTGATCGCGGTCGGCGGGATGCCGGCACCGGTGCAGGCGCCGCCGGCGGTGGCGCTCGACGACGTGACGAACGGGTAGGTGCCGTGGTCGACGTCGAGGAGCGTGGCCTGGCCGGCCTCGAGCAGCACGACGTCGCCGCGCTGCAGCGCCTCGCCGAGGATGAGCGTCGTGTCGGCGACATAGGGGCGCAGCCGCTCGGTGTGGGCGAGCAGCTCCTCCACCACCTCGTCGACCGTGATCGCGCGGCGGTTGTAGACCTTCACGAGCAGGTGGTTCTTCTGGTCGAGGGCGCCCTCGACCTTCTGCCGCAGGATCTTCTCGTCGAACAGGTCCTGGATGCGGATGCCGACGCGGCTCATCTTGTCGGCGTAGGTCGGGCCGATGCCGCGACCGGTCGTGCCGATCCGGCGGCTGCCGAGGAAGCGCTCGGTGACCTTGTCGAGCGTGCGGTTGTACGACGGGATCACGTGCGCGTTGGCGCTCACGAGCAGCCGCGACGTGTCGATGCCACGGGAGTTCAGGCCGTCGATCTCCTGGAACAGGACCGACAGGTCGATCACGACGCCGTTGCCGATCACCGGGATCACACCCGGCGTGAGGATGCCCGAGGGCAGCAGGTGCAACGCGTACTTCTCGTCGCCGATCACGACCGTGTGCCCGGCGTTGTTCCCGCCGTTGAACTTCACGACGTAGTCGACGCGGCTGCCCAGGAGGTCGGTCGCCTTGCCCTTGCCCTCGTCGCCCCACTGGGCGCCCAGCACCACGATCGCCGGCATGTCCGACCCCCTCGAGCTCGTTCGCGCACCACAGGGGGTGGTGCCACCAGAGCCTACCGGGCGGCGGGGACCCCCGTCCGGGTGGCGAGGGTGAGGGCGAAGTCGCCGGCCACGTCGGTGAAGACCTCCTCGACGTGGAACCCGGCCGCGGCGAGCTCCGCGCGGACGCCCTCGGGGCGGAACTTCGTGGAGATCTCGACGCGGATCTCCTCCCCCGCCGCGAGGTCGATCTCCAGCCCGGCCCCCGGGATCCGCACGTGCTGGGGCACCTCCGCGCGCAGGCGCAGGTCCATCCGCTCCATGAGCGGGTCCCAGAAGGCGACGTACCCGAAGGCGTCGAGGTCGAAGTCGGCCCCGAGCTCGCGGTTGACCACGCGCAGCGAGTTGCCGACGAACTCGGCGGTGACGCCCCGCGGGTCGTCGTAGGCGGCGATGAGGCGGTCTGCCGACTTCACCAGGTCGGTGCCGAGCAGCAGCGAGTCGCCCGGTGCGAGGGAGTCGGCGAGCGCGCCGAGGAAGGCGGCGCGCTCCTCGACGTAGAGGTTGCCGATCGTGCCGCCGAGGAAGGCGACCATCCGCCGACCCCCGGTGGGCAGGTGCCCGAGGTGCAGCGTGAAGTCGCCGACGAGCGCCTCGACCTGCACGCCGGGGTAGGCCGCGGAGATCTGCTCGGCCGCGCCGCGCAGCGTCCCCTCGGAGACGTCGACCGGCACGAAGCGCTGCAGCTGGCCGGTCGCCGCGAACGCGTCGAGCAGGATGCGCGTCTTGTCCGACGTGCCGCTGCCGAGCTCCACGAGCGTGGTCGCACCCGACAGCAGCGCGATGCGGTCGGCGTGGGCGTGCAGGATCGAGCGCTCGGCCTCGGTGGGGTAGTACTCCGGAAGCCGGGTGATGAGGTCGAACAGCTCCGAGCCGCGATCGTCGTAGAGCCACTTGGGCGGCAGGCTGCGCGGCTGCGCCCCGAGCCCCCGGCGTACGTCCTGGACAAGGCCCGATGCTGCCCAGTCCGAGGGCAGGTGCACCGAGACAACGGGCTCCTTCACGCGCGTCATGCCACGACCACCGGGGCACCGCCGTCGGCGAGACGCACGCCGGAGAGCGCCCACCGCGCCGCGTGCGGGAAGAAGTTGCGGTACGTCGTGCGCACGTGGCCCGGCGGCGTGAGGGCGCAGCCGCCGCGCAGGACCATCTGGTTCGACATGAACTTCCCGTTGTACTCGCCGATGGCTCCGGGCGCGGAGTGGAACCCGGGGTAGGGGTGGTACGCCGACGACGTCCACTCCCAGCAGTCGCCGAACGCCTGGCGCAACTGGCCGGTGGCCGGGCCGGCCGCACGCGGATGGAAGGTCTCGCCGTCGGCGAGGTTCGCGCCGACGGCGCTCGCGCCGTCGACGACGACGGCGTGCTCCCACTCGGCCTCGCTCGGCAGGCGCTTGCCCGCCCACGTGGCGTAGGCCTCGGCCTCGTAGAAGCTCACGTGGCTCACCGGCAGGGCGGGGTTCACCGGGAAGGTGCCGTGCAGGGTGTGCTCGGACCACCCGCCGTCGAGCTCGTGCCAGTAGAGCGGCGCGCGCCAGGTCTCGGCGTTGACCTTCGCCCAGCCGTCGGACAGCCACAGCTCGTGGCGACGATATCCGTTGTCCGCCATGAACTCCAGCCACTCGCCATTCGTCACCAGCCGGTCGGCGAGGCGGTAGGGCTCGAGCCACACGCAGTGCCGGGGCTCCTCGTTGTCGAAGCAGAAGCCGTCGCCCTGACGCCCGATCTCGACGAGGCCGCCCCCGACGTCGACCCACCCGAGCTGGTCGGGCGCGGCGAGGGGCGACGGGCGTCCGGCGTAGACCGGCAGCAGCGGGTTGCGCGACAGGACGTGCTTGATGTCCATGAGGAGCAGCTCCTGGTGCTGCTGCTCGTGGTGGAGGCCGAGCTCGAGGACCGGCGTGAGCTTGTCGAGCGTGCCGGCGTCGAGGGACCCGACGAGGTCGCGCACGCGGGTGTCGACGTTCGCGCGGTAGGTGCCGACCTCGTGCGCGCCGGGGCGGCTGATGAGACCGCGGTCGGGGCGGGAGTAGCGCGGTCCCAGGGTCTCGTAGTAGCTGTTGAACAGGAACCAGTAGGTGTCCTGGAAGGGCGCGAATCCCGGCTCGTGGTCGGCGAGGACGAAGGTCTCGAAGAACCACGTCACGTGCGCGCGGTGCCACTTGGCCGGTGAGACGTCGGGCATCGACTGGACGGTCTGGTCCTCGGGCGAGAGCGGGGCGGCCAGCGCCTCGGTGTGGGAGCGGACCTCGTCGAAGCGCGCGATCAGGGAGTCGGGGGTCCACTCGGTCGTCGCCGCGATCGTCGTCATGCCCGGACCTCCTCGACCAGCACCGGGCGCAGGGGGACGCTCGGTCAGACGAGGCTAACCCCGGGATCCGACGCGGTCACCCCGCGAACCGATCCCGTCAGACTTTCTTCACCAGCGGGCGAGCACGGACACCGCGCTCAGGCCAGTCGCGCAGCGACGACGCCCCCGAGCTCGTTCCCGGACCGCCAGGCGGCCTCCACGCGAGGACCGTCGCCCCACACGTCGCCGCACAGCCCCACGACGCCGTCGAAGGCGAAACCGCTCGGTTCCTGCCGCCGCGGCTTGGCGAGCGACCACCGTCGTACGTCGAACCACGTCGGCTTCGCCGTGGCGCCGACCGCGTGCTCGAGCGCCTCGAGCAGCGCCCCCGACGCGGACGCCGGCTCGTCGAGGTGCCCGGCCGCGAGGACCGCCCCGCTGTGCGCCACGAGCACGGGCGCCTGGTCGCCGCGACGACGGCCGTCGTCTGCGACGAAGGCGAGCACGGCCGAGTCGTTGACGAACATCGCGTCGAACTCGTGCCAGCACTGTTCGTCGTAGGCAGCCACCACGGTGAGCACCGGGTCCCAGTGCTGAGCGTTCAGCACGGCGGCCGCGGGGTCGTCGGCGGCGAGCAGGTCGGCCGCCTGCGGACCGGGCATCGCGAGGACGACGGCGTCGTAGCGCTCGCCGTCGACCTCAGCGCCGTCGGGTACGCGGTCGACGCTCTCCACCTCGTGCGGGTTGACCACGACCGGCAGGTCGGCGGCGAGGTCCTCCACCAGGCTGCGCAGGCCCGCGGGAGCGGCGTACCTCATCGGGCCGGTGACGACGCCCTGCGGGCCGTCGGGGCTCGAGACGTGGAACGTGTCGGTCCACTCGCGCACGAGGCCGCGAGCGGCCCACGAGTCGACGACCGTGCGGAACGCCGGATCGCTGACCGTGAGGTAGGCAGCGCCGATGTCGACCACCCGGCCGTCGTAGGGCAGTCCCGTCCCGCGCAGCGTGCGCGTGGCCATCCGGCCGCCGAGGCGATGGCCCCGGTCGAGCACGGTGACGTCGATCCCGTGGCTGCGCAGCGCGAGCGCCGCGGCGACCCCCGAGATCCCCGCCCCGACGACAGCCACCCGCCGCGTGGTCATCCTTCAAGGGCGGCGGCGGCTGCTGCGGACGAGTCGCGCAGGAACAGCGTGCAGCGGGTGGCCTCGTCGTCCTCGCCGATCGCGGCGGCCGCGCGGGCCAGCGCGTGCAGGCAGCGCAGGAACCCGCGGTTCGGCTCGTGCTCCCACGGCACCGGCCCGTGGCCCTTCCAGCCGTTGCGACGCAGGAGGTCCAGCCCACGGTGGTAGCCGACGCGTGCGTAGGCGTAGGACTCCACGACGCGGTCGTCCTCGTAGGCGAGGTCGGCGAGCGTGGCCCAGGCCAGGCTGCTCGTGGGGTGGGCCGCGGCCACGACGTAGGGGTCGGTCCCGTCGGCGAGCTCCGTGCGAGGCGCGGGATCGTCCGGCAGGTAGGTGGGCGGCGTCCCTCCGAGCAGGTTCTGATCCATAGGCGTGGTCACACGCCGATCCTGCCACCCGTGGTCGGACCGCGCTGCACCGCCCGAATCCGTGGAGTCAGGCCTCCTTTCCGAGGATCCGAGCGGTGAAGCGGGGCTCGAGATACAGCGCGCGGCTGATCCGCGCGACCAGCCGCGCTCCCGGGTCGCCCGTCACCCAGCGCACCAGGCGCCAGCCCGCTGCCTCCAGGTCGGCCTGGCGCTCGCGCTCGTAGCGCAGCGCGGCGCGGATCTCCGCTCCGGTGGCGCCGTACTTCGCCAGGCCGTCGGCCTCGCCGATGAGTCCGTGCTAGTGCCAGACGAAGTCGCCGAAGTAGCGACGACCCGATGCGCCGAGGACCGGGATGTTGAGCTCCGGGCGAGGCAGCCCCACCGCGACCATCCAGCCGCGCGACCAGCTCTCGAACGGCGAGGCGCTCGCAGGATCGGCATGCGCGATCCCCGCGAACAACGTCCGAGATCCCGGCCAGCCACGCATGGATGCAGCCGCCGCCAGCAGGCAGCGCAGTCCCGTGCACGAGAAGTCCGTCGTCCTGACGGTCCGACTGACCTGGGATGGTGACGTGCAGGAGCGGGGACGGTGGGTGCGGGTTCCAGAGGACGTGCGCGTGGGCCGCGGAGTCGTGGCTGAAGGCTCCCGCGCTGTCTGGTCGGCCGACCACCCGGCGGACATGACCTGGGCTCGTTCCCACGGGCCGGGTCCGATCGACTCGACGAGCAGGTCGACGCGTTCCACGGACGACCGATGCAGGCCCATGGATGCAGGCTCGCGCAGGTGGACCGGGCGCCGCCGAGCGCGGACATCAGTGCAGGGGACGACACGCCTGCCGGAAGTTCCGTGCGCGTGCACGGGCTGCACCGCCCAGATCCGCGGATTCGTGCCCAGTCCCCGCGGACTCGGGCAGTGAAGCTCGGCCCGGACGAAGCGATGGCCCCGGGACTCGGCGTCCCGGGGCCATGCTGCGCGCTACGTGATCTTGGTGCCGGTGCTGCGCAGGTCGGCGCAGGCGTGGGTGACGCGCGCGGCCATGCCGGCCTCGGCGAGCTTGCCCCAGGCGCGCGGGTCGTACTGCTTCTTGTTGCCGACCTCGCCGTCGATCTTCAGGACGCCGTCGTAGTTCTTGAGCATGTGGTCGGCGACCGGGCGGGTGAAGGCGTACTGCGTGTCGGTGTCGATGTTCATCTGCACGACGCCGTAGTCGAGGGCCTCGCGGATCTCGGAGAGCAACGAGCCCGACCCGCCGTGGAACACGAGGTCGAACGGCTTGTCGGCGCCGTACTTCGCACCGACGGTGTCCTGGATGTCCTTGAGGATGCTGGGCGTGAGGACGACGTTGCCCGGCTTGTAGACGCCGTGCACGTTGCCGAACGTCGCGGCGACCATGTAGCGACCGCGCTCGCCGAGGCCGAGCTTGGCCGCGGTGGCGAGACCGTCCTCGGGGGTGGAGAACAGCTTGGCGTCGTGCTTGGCCTCGACGCCGTCCTCCTCGCCGCCGACGACGCCGATCTCGAGCTCCATCACGATGTCCGCGCGGTGGCACTTGTCGAGGAGCTCCTCGGCGATGTCGAGGTTCTCCTCGAGCGGCACGGCCGAGCCGTCCCACATGTGCGACTGGAACAGCGGCAGGCGACCCGCGGCGACGCGCTCGAGGGAGACGTCGATGAGCGGCCGCATGTAGAGGTCGAGCTTGTCCTTCGGGCAGTGGTCGGTGTGCAGGGCGATCTGCACGTCGTACTTCTCGGCGACGACGTGCGCGAACTCGGCCAGAGCCACGGCGCCGAGCACCATGTCCTTGACCAGCTGGCCGGACGCGAACTCCGCGCCGCCCCACGAGAACTGGACGATGCCGTCGCTCTCGGCCTCGGCGAAGCCACGGATCGCGGCGACGATCGACTGGGACGACGTGCAGTTGATCGCCGGGTAGGCGAACGCGCCGGCCTTGGCGCGGTCGAGCATCTCGGCGTAGACCTCAGGGGTGGCGATGGGCATAACGAATGCGCTCCTAGCGACAGTCGTGCATCAACATCCGCGAGGCCACGATGCCCAGCGGGACCGGGTCCATCCTGTCACGGTCGAGGTAAGCGCTTCCAGGCGTGGCCCGAACTCGCGAGTAGCAAGGATCACTCGGCGTACGCCGCCGGCGCGGGTCAGTCGGGGCGGGGGACGTCGTCGGGCCGGCCCGCGCGCAGGCCGCGCACCTGCGGGTCGAGCAGGGCGAGCACGATGACCGACCCGAGCCCGAAGGTGACCCAGATCGCGGCCTGCACCCCGATCGCCTCCGCGAGCGGGCCGACGGCGGCCAGCCCGAGCGGCACCAGGGCCAGCGACCCGAACCAGTCGTACGCCGACACCCGCGACAGGGCGTCGCCCGGGATGTTCTGCTGCAGCGCCGTGTCCCACAGGACCCCGAACACGTCGGCCGCGACACCCGCGAGGAACGCGAGCCCCACGATGGCCGGCAGCGGCAGCGGCGCAGCGAGCGCGGCGACCGGCAGCACCATGACCGGTGCCACGATCGAGGCGAGGAGCAGCGGCCGTCGCGGGCGCACCCGCATCGCCACGAGCACCCCGAGCACCGCGCCGAGGCCGAACGACGTGACGATCACCGCCCACGGCCCGGCACCGCCGAGCTGCGCCTTGGCCTGCACGGGGCCGAGGACGTCGATGGCCGCGTTGAAGCCGACGTTGGAGATCGCGGCGAGCACCACGATCACGACGACCCACCGGTGCGAGACGAACTCGCGCCAGCCGTCGCGCAGGTCCGCGAGGACACCCTGCGAGGGCAGGTCCACCGCGGCGGGAACGGCCCCGCGGCGACGGACGAACATGAGCATCGCCGCGGCGGCGACGAAGGTGACGCCGTCGAAGGCGAGCGCCCAGCCCGGACCGACCGAGACCACGAGGATGCCCCCGAGCGCGGCGCCGACGAGGCCGGCGACGTTGGTCGCGAGGCGCACGAGGCCGTTGGCCGCCTGCAGCTCGTCGTCGGTCGCCACCTCGGGCACGAGCCCGGTGAGCGCGGGGAAGAAGAGAGCCGTCGCCGTGCCGCCCACGGCTGCGAGCGCCCCGAGGGCGGGAACGGTCGCGTTGCCGGTCAGGAAGAGCGCACCTGCCGCGAGGTGGGCGAGGCCGGCGACCGACTCCGCGACGACCATGAGCCGCGCACGGTCGACGCGGTCGGCGGCCACGCCGCCGAACAGCACGAACGCGGCGCGTGGCAGCGCGGCGCAGAACAGCACGAAGCCGAGTGCGCTCGGACTGCCACCCGGGATCGCGAGGACGCCGAAGGCGAGCGCGATCGGAGCGATGCCCGAGCCGAGGACGGAGACGAAGCGCGCGGCGACGAGCAGCCCGAGGTCGCGCTGCCGGAGCAGTCGTAGGTCGTCGCGCCACTCACGGGCGTCGCCGGGACTCTGCTCGGCCGCCTCGTCGCTCACGTCCGACACCCCATCACACGCGGCCGACGAGGCCGAACGAGATCAGAGCGCGTGCTTGTCCGGACCCTGCAGGAGACCGAGGTCGACCAGCTCCAGGACGAGGAGGGCGGCCCCGAGGCCCACGAGACCGGAGGCCGCGAGCAGGCCCGATGCCGTCACGAACAGGGCCAGCTCGACGGTCACGCGTGCGACGAGAGGGAGACGCACGCGCCGCCGCGGCGAGAGCAGGATCCCCCACACCGCCGTGACGGCGCCGAGGAGAAGGAGGCCGACGAGCCAGCCGAGAGCACCGCCGAGCAGACGGACAGGAGCGACGACGACCGCCGCCATGAGCGCGAGCTCGAGGAGGAAGCGCACGGTGATGAGCACGTAGACGGGCCCGTTGGTGCGTCGTACCTGCTGGTCGGGCATGGCACGTACCCTGCCAGGCTGTGTCAGGCGGTGCCCGGGGTCCGGCCGGACGCGTGGCGACGGATCCAGGCGTGCATGGCGATCGCGGCGGCGGCGCCGACGTTGATCGAGCGGGTCGAGCCGTACTGCACGATCGACACGGTCACGTCGCACGCCTCGCGGGCGGCGTCGGACAGACCGGTGCCCTCCTGGCCGAAGAGCAGGACGCAGTCGCGCGGCAGGTCCGTCGTCTCGAGCGGCACCGAACCGGGCAGGTTGTCGACGCCGACCAGCACGAGTCCTGAACCGTGCGCCCACGCGGCGAGGGCTGTCGCGTCGTCGTCGTGGGCCACGTGGAGGTAGCGGTCGGTCACCATCGCGCCGCGACGGTTCCACCGACGGCGTCCGACGACGTGGACGGAGGCGGCGTTGAAGGCGTTGGCCGTGCGTACGACGGATCCGATGTTGAAGTCGTGCGCGAGGTTCTCGATCGCCACGTGGAAGGCGTGGCGTGTCGTGTCGAGGTCGGCGACTATCGCCTCGACGGTCCAGTAGCGATAGCGGTCGACGACGTTGCGGCGATCGCCGTCGCGCAGCAGGTCCTCGTCGTACCTCGGGTCGTCCGGCCATGGTGACGGGTGCGGGCCGACGCCCACCTCGTCACGCGGGTCGCGCCCCTCAGCGCCCGCGCCACGCTGCTCGTCCGTCACGCGCGTGAGCCTAGGGCGTGCGATCGAGGACGCCTGTGGCGCAACCACGAGATGAAGGCGGAGCTTGTTGCCTTCTGTGCGATGCAGGCGTCCTTCCTCGTCAACGAGCCGCCGTAGGGTTCGGAGGTGATCGCGGACCCGAACCTGGCGTCGCTCGGGGCCCTGGCGGTCTACGCGGTGGTCTGGGGGTTCCTCTTCGCGGAGTGCGGGCTCCTGCTCGGGTTCCTGCTCCCGGGCGACACGATCCTGTTCGGGGCCGGCCTGCTCGCCGCGTCGCCGAGCAGCGACGTCAACCTCGTGGTGCTCGTGGTCGGCGCGTTCCTCGCCGCGGTCGCGGGCGACGAGGTCGGCTACCTCACCGGTCGTCGTTACGGACGCGGCTGGCTGGAGAGCCGGGAGTCCGGCCGCGCCCTCACGCAGCTGCGACGTACCGAGGCGTTCTACGACCGCTACGGCTGGTTCTCCGTCGTCGTGGCGCGGTGGATCCCGTGGGTCCGCACCTTCACGCCGGTCGTCGCGGGCACGGCGGCCATGCGCCGTCCGTCGTTCACGTCGGCCAACGTCGTCGGCGCGCTGACCTGGGCCGTCGCGCTCCCGATCGTGGGCTACGCCGCCCACCAGCTCCCCGTCGTGCGGACGATCGCCTTCACGATCGCCGGCATCTTCATCACGGTCTCGCTCGTCGGTCTCGCCGTGCTCCTCGTCCGCGACGCGCTGCGCAGACGTCGCGAGCGGCAGGCGGGTCGGTCGCTCGGCGACCCGTCGCACGAGCAGGGCGGGGATGCGCCGCTCAGCGATTCCTCAGCGGAGTGACGTAGCCTCTCGGCCGTGAGTCTCCCCCACGCCCTCGCGGCCGTCAGCGCGCTCGGGCCCGAGTGGATCCAGCCGACCTACATCCTCGAGAAGTTCGGCACCGCCGCGTTCGTCGCGGTCCTGGTGATCATCTTCATCGAGTGCGGCCTGTTCGTCTTCTTCCTCCCGGGCGACTCGCTGCTCTTCGTGACGGGGCTGTTCATCTCGACCGGTGCCATCCACGTCCCGCTGTGGCTGGCCTGCATCCTGCTCTCGCTCGCAGCCTGGGCCGGCAACCTGTCGGGGTACGGCATCGGCCGCAGGGTCGGCCCGGCGCTGTTCCACCGGCCCGACTCCAAGCTGCTCAATCCCGAGGGCATCGCGAAGACGCACGCGTTCTTCGAGAAGTACGGCCCCAAGGCGATCGTGCTCGGTCGCTTCGTGCCGATCGTCCGCACGTTCATCACCGCGATGGCCGGCGTCGGCAAGATGGACTTCCGGGTCTACGCGACCTACAGCTTCGTCGGCGGCGTCGCGTGGGCGGCGGGCCTCACGGTCCTGGGCTACTTCCTCGGTCAGAACGCGTTCGTGCAGAAGAACATCGAGATCATCGCGATCCTCATCGTCGTGGTCTCGGTGCTGCCCGCCGTGTTCGAGTGGTGGCGCTCGCGCGGCGAGAGCACCGATGCCGCGGCGTCCTGACCGTTCGCGCCACGCCTGACGCCGCCCTCAGGCGCGACGGGACATCGACGGCAGGACCTCGATCGGGCGCGTGCGACGCTCGGAGACCACCGCCTGGACCTGCTCCAGCGTCGGCGGCGTGTGGCGGTCGGCGTAGGCCTCCCACGGCACGGCCGCGACGACGTAGCGCAGCGCGGTCGCGCGGGCGAAGAGGTCGAGCGGCTCGCAGCGCACGTTGCTGCGCGAGATGAGCCGGTCGTCCTTCGTGGCCCAGGTCTGCTTCGGCGCGGCGACGAGGGCACGACGCACCGTGTGGTCGACCACGGCCCGGGCCATCCACGGGTCCGCGGCCCGGATGACGTACGACCGCTCGAACACCGGGTCGCCGAGGTGGACGTCGCGCATGCCGTCGCTCACCTGCGCCACGTGGGTGTCGGTGTGGACCATCTCCATGCGGGGCAGCACACCGGGCGCCACGAGCTCCAGCACCGTGGCATGGGCGCGGTCCTCGTAGGCACGCACCGCGATGCCGTCGACGTCGCCGACGATCACCCCGGTGGTCGTGAGGTCCCAGCCCATCGCGGCGGCGTAGCGACGCAGCCGCAGCCGACGGCTGTGACCGGCGAGCCAGCTGCTGCCGGCCTCGTGCGCCAGGGCGTGGGAGGAGCCTGCGGTGGTGGGTGAGGGCGATGACGTGCCGACGTACTGCACGCGCATCACCCCCACCCACGGCAGTCCCCCCGGAATGCCTCCACGGTGAGGATCGACCACGGCCGCGAGGTTGCGATGCTCCGAACGGGTGACGGGCACCGGTTCGACGCAGCACGCAGCGTGAGGCGTCGCCCGATCAGCCCAGCCCGAGGTCGCTCTGCGAGTAGGCCGCGAAGTAGCGCAGCGACGCGGCCTCGACGGCCGGGGCGGCACCGCGCTCGACGATGACCGCGACGCCGACGACATCGGCGCCGGCCTCGCGCAGCGCCTCGACGGCGGTGAGCACCGAACCGCCCGTCGTGGACGTGTCCTCGACCGCGAGCACGCGACGCCCCGCGACGTCGGGTCCCTCGATCCGGCGCTGCAGGCCGTGGGCCTTCTCCGCCTTGCGGACGACGAACGCGTCGAGGCGGCGTCCGCGCGCGGCGGCGGCGTGCAGCATCGCCGTCGCCACTGGGTCGGCGCCGAGCGTGAGCCCGCCGACGGCGTCGTAGTCGAGGTCGGCGGTGAGGTCGAGCATCACGCGGCCGACGATGGGTGCGGTGGCGCCGTCGAGGGTCACGCGTCGGAGGTCGACGTAGTAGTCGGCCTCCTTGCCGCTCGAGAGCACGACCCGGCCGTGGACCACGGCCTTGTCGAGGATGTCCTGGCGCAGCTGGGCACGGTCGTCGGCAGTCGTCACGCCAGGAAGCGTAGCCGCGGGCCGGGCCCGGGCCGCGGGCGCGTCGGGTGCCACGCGTACGGCAGGCTGGGCGCGTGAGCACCGCCACGATCGTCGTCTGCCCGCCGCTGCCGGGCTCCCCCGCGTCCTACGACCCGGCCGACGTCGTCGACGCGCTGCTCGACGACCCGCGCACCGCGGGCCTGCGGACCCTGAGCCTCGACGTGCCCGACCCGGACTCCGCCGACGACGCCCGTACCGTGCGCGCGCACTGGGTGGCGCACCTCGCGATCGGGCTCGTGACGAGCGGGGCGAAGGCCCCCGTGCTCCTCGTCCTCGGCGGGGCGAGCGGCGCGATGGCCGCCGCCGTCGGCTTCAGCCAGAAGGCGGCGCGACGCGCGGTCTCCGGCTACGTCCTGGTCGACGCCGTCGTCCCGGCCGCCGACGCACGGATCGACGACTGGCCGGACGCCCCGGTGCACTACCTCGCGTCGCCCGCGGCCGACCCGCTCGAGGCCAACCAGGCGCGGCTTCGCGGCTGGTCCGTGCACGAGGTCGACGACGCCGGTCCCGCGACGCTCGGCACCGTCATCGCGGCCATCGCCCGGGACTGACCCCGAAGGGCCGGTCTCAGCCGTGCCAGGACACGAGGTCACGGGCGCTCGGTGCGGTGAGCCAGGCGGTGACGTCGCGGTCCGACGGCTCGGCGACCAGCGCTCCGGGATCGATCACGCGCGATACGCCGGCCAGCCATCGACCTCCCCGATGGCGCACCTCGGTGAACACCTCGGCGCCGACCCCCGGCAGTTCCTGCGCCGCGCCGAAGCCGAAGACCTGCTCGGCGGCGAGGACCCGCGCGGCGCAGGCCCGGTGGCGGATCAGCGCGACGTAGCCGTTGCGGTCGACCTCGCCGGCGTAGCAGCGCAGCAGGTCCTCGGCGCCGTCGAGGGCCGCGTCGTCGCACGGGAGCACGGCCGTGGGCAGCGGGAGCGAGCCCCACACCGCGTAGAGCAGGAGCGTGACGTCGGTGCCCTCGAGCGCCCCCAGGACGGCGCGGCCGACGGCCTCGTGCCGCGGGTGGTTGTCGTGCGGCGACGGGGCGAGCACCGCGGCGACGTCACCGCGGGCGAGCTGGTCGGCGACCGCCCGTGCGACGAGGGACTCGGACCCGGCGAGGTCGGACGCCGCCACGGACTCCTCGACCACGACGAGCTCGGTGCCGGCCAGGTCCGACGCGCGCTGCGCCTCGGCCCGCCGACGCGCGTGGTCCTGCGGGTGGCCGAGGCTGGTCAGCAGGTTGACGACGGTCAGCCCCGAGTCGGACAGGGCGCGGTAGAGCGCCGGGCAGCCGACGGCCTCGTCGTCCGCGTGGGGGCTGACGTGCAGGACCCGACCGGTCACGGAGCCGGCTGGCTCGGGAGGCGGAGCCGGTCCGGCCCGCGGACACCGGAGAAGCGGCGGACCAGCGGGCGCGGGGCCAGGCTGGTGAGCACCCGGATCGCCTTGTACTGCAGGCCCGGGACAGAGACCGGCTTGCCGTGCTTGAAGTCGGCGAGCGCATCGCGGACGAGGTCCGGGGCGTCGAGCCACATCCAGTCGGGCAGGTGGCTGACGTCCATGCCGCCGCGCTCATGGAACTCGGTGTGCGTGAAGCCGGGGCAGAGCGCCATGACCGTCACGCCGGTGCCCACGCACGAGCGGTCGACCGACTCGGAGAACACCGTGCACCAGGACTTCGCCGCGCTGTAGGTGCCCCCCGCGATGAAGCTCGCGACGCTGGACACGTTGATGACGCCGCCGTTGCCGCGACCGATCATGCCCGGCAGCGCGGCGTGCGTGAGCCGCATGACCGCGACGACGAGCACGTCGAGCATCGCCTGCTCCGCCTCGACGTCGCCTCCGACGAAGTGCTGGTTGACGCCGAACCCCGCGTTGTTCACGAGCAGGTCGACCGGTCGCGCGAGATCGGCGACGCGCTCCTCCACGGCGCGCAGCGCGGCGCGGTCGGCGAGGTCGGCGACGAGCACGTCGGCCTTCACGCGGTGACGTGCGGAGAGCTCGTCGGCGTAGGCCTGGAGCCGGGCTCCGTCGCGCGCGACGAGGACGAGGTCGTCGCCGCGGGCGGCGAGCTGACGGGCGAACTCCGCGCCGATGCCCGCGGTCGCGCCGGTGACGAGTGCAGTGGTCATGCCCCCATCCTGCCCGGCGTCAGCGGCCGCCGCTCACGGCGAGGACGGTGCCCGTCGTGTACGACGCGGCGTCCGAGAGCAGCCACACCACGGCGGCGGCGACCTCCTCGGGCGTGCCGGACCGCCGCATCGGCACGGTCGGGCGGATCCGTCCGGGCCGGTCCGCCTCCCCGGACGAGACGTGGAAGTCGGTGTCGACGAGCCCGACCGCGACGGCGTTGACCCGCACGCCCTCGGTCGCGACCTCGCAGGCGAGGCCGACCGTGAGGGTGTCGATCGCCGCCTTCGACGCGGCGTAGTGCACCCACTCGCCCGGGCTGCCGAGCACAGCCGCGCGCGACGACACGTTGACGATCGCGCCGCCGCTCCCGCCGTGCACCGTCGACATCCGACGGACTGCAGCACCGGCGCAGAGGAACGGCCCCGCGACGTTGACCCCGAGCACGTCGGCGAGCGCCTGCGGCGTGACCTCGTCGACCCGCGCGACGCCGCCCGAGATGCCGGCGTTGTTCACGAGGCCCGTCACGGGTCCGCGCCAGGCGTCGGCCGCGGCGAACAGCACCTCGACGTCGGCGGCGTCGCTCACGTCGGCGCGCACCGCCGTCGCGCGGCCGCCGGCGTCGAGGATCCGGCGTACGACGTCGTCCGCGGCCGACTCGTCGCGGACGTAGTTCACGACCACGTCCCAGCCGTCGCCCGCCGCGGCGAGGCACACCGCGGCGCCGATCCCGCGGGACCCGCCCGTCACCACCAGCGTCGCCATCCCCGCATCCTGCCCTGCGACCGCGCCGCACGGCGGCTGGGATACGCCGTACCCTCGCGGCGTGACCCGACGACAGCCGCCTCTGGTCCCTCGGATGCGCGAGCACGCCTCGACCGTCTTCGGCGAGATGAGCGCGCTCGCCGTCCAGACCGGCTCGGTCAACCTCGGCCAGGGTTTCCCCGACACCGACGGGCCCGACGTCGTGAAGGAGTCGGCGATCCGCGCGATCCGCGAGGGACGCGGCAACCAGTACCCGCCGGCGCACGGCATCCCCGAGCTCCGCCGCGCGATCGCCGAGCACCAGAGCCGCTTCTACGGCATCGAGATCGACGGCATGACCGACGTCGTCGTGGCGACCGGTGCGTCGGAGGCCATCGCCGCGGCGATGCTCGCGCTCGTCGACGAGGGCGACGAGGTCGTGCTGTTCTCGCCGTGGTTCGACCTCTACGCCGCGGTGGTCTCCCTCGCCGGCGGCACCAGGATCGAGGTGCCGCTCATCGCGGGCGCCTTCCGCCCCGACGCCGGCGCCCTGCGCGCCGCGATCACGCCGCGCACCCGCCTGCTGCTGCTCAACTCGCCGCACAACCCCACCGGCAGCGTCTTCACCCGCGCCGAGCTCGAGGCGATCGCGGCAGTCGTCGCCGAGCACGACCTCTGGGTGATCAGCGACGAGGCCTACGAGCACCTCGTCTACACCGGCTCGGAGCACGTCCCCTTCGCCACGATCCCGGGCATGGCCGAGCGCACGGTCACGATCGGCAGCGCCGGCAAGTCGCTGTCGATGACGGGCTGGAAGGTCGGCTGGGCGACCGGTCCGACCGACCTGGTCGCCGCGGTGCGCGTGACCCGCCAGCACCTGTCGTTCGTCTCCGGCGGTCCGTTCCAGTGGGCGGTCGTCGACGGCCTCGCCCTGCCGGACTCCTACTGGGCCTCGTTCCGCGACGGCCTCGAGCGCCAGCGCGACCTGCTCTGCGACGGCCTCGCATCCCTCGGCTTCCCCACCACGGTGCCGGAGGGGACCTACTTCGCGACCACCGACGTCCGTCCCATGGGCTACGCCGACGGCTGGGCCTTCTGCCGCGACCTGCCGCGACGGGCGGGTGTCGTCGCGATCCCGCACGAGGTGTTCCACGACGACCCCGACGCCGGGAAACCCTTCGTGCGCTGGGCGTTCTGCAAGCGCCCCGCGATCCTCGAGGAAGCCCTGACGCGCCTGGGCCGAGCCTTCGGCTGACGGCGCGGCGGAGACCGGCCCAGGCCGCGCAACGAGACCCGCCGCCGACCTACCATCGACGGGAGGGCCCGCGATCCACGAGGGGTGGGGGTGACGCGATGCCGACCGGCTGGATCCCGCCGGAGCGACCGCACCCGCGTGCGCCCGGCCCCTCGACGACCGCCGCCTCGTCGCGCCGCCGCGACCGGCGCCCCGTCCCCGTGGTCCTCCAGGTCGACTGCACCGGGGTCTACGTCGCTCCCGTGACGCTGCGCCGTCGGCTCGAAGCCGTCCTGCTCGCCGACCGCCTCGACCACGCGCTGGCCCAGGGCACCCTCCCCGAGACCGACGTCCTCCTCGCGCTGCGCGCCGAGCGTCTCGCCCGCGCGCGCACGCGCACGGAGCTCGCCCGCTCGGTCGGGCGTTTGCTGCGCGTCGCCGCCGAGCCGCAGCACGGGCTCACGCGTGCGCCGTCGATGGCCGTGCTGGAGCGGGTCCGCGAGTCCCACGACGCGCTCGAGGAGCTCGTCGACCACCTGCTGGCACCGGTACCGGTCTCGGCGCGCGGCGTCGCGCTCGTGCGGCTGCTGCTGCGCGACGGGTCCGGGCCGCTCTTCCGCTACGAGTCGCGCGAGGACCTCACGAGCCAGGTGCGGCTTGCCATCGCCGCGCTCGACCCGGGCCAGGGCTGGCCCGACTGACCGGGAGGACCGGGTCGTCTCCACCCCCCCGACGGCCCGGCCTCCCCTCAGAGCCCTCGTCATGACATCTCCGCGTCGCGGGGCGACCCCTCACGTCAGGACATGGTGGTCGGGTGGTCAGCCGACCGCCGCGCGGGGGGCGACGGTGAGGCCGTCGCCGTTCTCGGCCACGTCGACCACGACGGTGTCGCCGTCGACGACGGCGCCGGAGAGGATCGCCTTCGCGAGGCGGTCGCCGATCGCGGTCTGCACGAGCCGACGGAGCGGTCGTGCGCCGTAGGCCGGGTCGAAACCGTTGAGCGCCAGCCATTCCCGGGCCGCCGGGGTGACCTCGAGGCCGAGCCGACGGTCGACGAGACGGGTGCGCATCGCGTCGACCTGCAGCGCGACGATCGTCGAGAGCTCCTCGATGCCCAGCGGGTGGAAGAGCACCGTGTCGTCGAGCCGGTTGAGGAACTCCGGCTTGAAGCTCGAGCGGACGACGCTCATGACGGCGTCCTGCTTCTGCTCCGGCGAGAGCGTCTGGTCGGCCAGGAACGTCGAGCCGAGGTTCGAGGTGAGCACCAGGATCGTGTTGCGGAAGTCGACGGTGCGTCCCTGGCCGTCGGTGAGGCGTCCGTCGTCGAGCACCTGCAGGAGGACGTCGAAGACCTCGGGGTGCGCCTTCTCGACCTCGTCGAAGAGCACGACGGAGTACGGACGACGACGCACCGACTCGGTGAGCTGACCGCCCTCCTCGTAGCCGACATAGCCGGGAGGGGCACCGACGAGACGCGCCACGGAGTGCTTCTCGCCGTACTCGCTCATGTCGATGCGGGTCATCGCGCGCTCGTCGTCGAAGAGGAACTCCGCGAGCGCCTTCGCCAGCTCGGTCTTGCCGACGCCGGTCGGCCCGAGGAACAGGAACGAACCGGTCGGGCGGTCCGGGTCGGAGACGCCGGCGCGGGCACGGCGTACGGCGTCGGAGACGGCCTCGACGGCCTCGCGCTGGCCGACCACGCGGTGACCGAGCTCCTCCTCCATCCGCAGCAGCTTCGCGGTCTCGCCCTCGAGCAGCCGACCAGCGGGGATGCCGGTCCACGCGCCGACGACCTCGGCGACGTCGTCCGGTCCGACCTCCTCGCGCACCATGCGGGCACGGTCGCTCGACGCGTGCACCGCGCTGTCGAGCTGGGCCTCGAGCGCCGGGATCTCGGCGTAGAGGAGGCGGGACGCCTGCTCGAGGTCGTTGTCGCGCTGAGCCCGCTCGAGCAGCATCCGCAGCTCGTCGAGCCGGATCTTCAGGTCGCCGACGTGGTCGAGGCCCTGCTTCTCCGCGTCCCAGCGGACCCGCATGCCGAGGAGCTCCTCGTTCTTGTCGGCGAGGTCGGCGCGCAGCTTCGCGAGCCTCTCGACCGAAGGGGCGTCGGTCTCGCGCGAGAGAGCGAGCTCCTCCATCCGCAGCCGGTCGACCTGACGCTGCAGCGCGTCGATCTCCACCGGCGAGGAGTCGATCTCCATGCGCAGGCGCGACGCCGCCTCGTCGATGAGGTCGATCGCCTTGTCGGGCAGGAAGCGGCTGGTGATGTAACGGTCCGAGAGGGTCGCCGCGGCGACGAGGGCGGAGTCGGCGATGGCGACCTTGTGGTGCGCCTCGTACTTCTCCTTGATGCCGCGCAGGATGCCGATCGTGTCCTCGACGCTCGGCTCCCCGACCAGCACCTGCTGGAACCGCCGCTCGAGGGCGGGGTCCTTCTCGATGCGCTCGCGGTACTCGTCGAGCGTGGTGGCGCCGACCATCCGCAGCTCACCGCGCGCGAGCATCGGCTTGAGCATGTTGCCCGCGTCCATGGCGGAGTCGCCGGTGGCGCCGGCGCCCACGACCGTGTGCAGCTCGTCGATGAACGTGACGACCTGGCCGTCGCTGTTCTTGATGTCGGCGAGGACGGACTTGAGCCGCTCCTCGAACTGGCCGCGATACTGCGCGCCCGCGATCATCGCGGCGAGGTCGAGCGACACGAGCTTCTTGCCGCGCAACGAGTCCGGGACGTCGCCCGCGACCATGCGCTGGGCGAGACCCTCGACCACGGCGGTCTTCCCGACGCCGGGCTCGCCGATGAGCACCGGGTTGTTCTTGGTACGCCGCGAGAGCACCTGCATCACGCGGCGTATCTCCTCGTCGCGACCGATGACCGGGTCGATCTTGCCCTCACGGGCGAGGGCGGTCAGGTCGACGGAGTACTTCTCGAGCGCCTGGAAGCTCTGCTCGGGGTCGGCGCTGTCCACCGGGCGCTGACGCACCTGCGAGATGGCGTCGACGAGCGCGCCCGGCGTGGCGCCGGCGGCGGCGAGGGAGTCTGCGACACCGGGACCACCCTGCTGCGCGAGACCCGCGAGCAGGTGCTCGGTGGACACGAAGCTGTCGCCGCGGCTCGTGGCGAGATCCTGCGCGGCCTGGACGACGCGGTAGGTCGCCGGGGAGAGCGCGGGCGACTGGACGGTCTGGCCGCTGGCCGACGGCAGTGCGTCGAGGGAGGCGGAGACCTTGGCGGTCAGGGCCTTGCGGTCGACACCGAGGCGGTCGAGGACGGCCGCGGCGATGTCGTCGCCGGTGTCGCCGGCCTCGAGCAGCGCACCGAGCACGTGGAGCGGCTCGACCTGCGCCTGGCCGGCGGTCGCCGCGCGGCGGACGGCGCGGCTGAGCGCCTCGTTGCTGCGGGTCGTGAGCTGGAGATCCATCTGGGTCACCTCGAGGGACCTTTCTCGTGGTCGTGGTCAGCCGGTGCGGTGCTCGCGGTCGGCGGGGCGCGGGCGCCAGACGACCAGGGCGGTCGACGGCTCCGACGGTGCGGCGTGCGGGCGCGAGCCGATGCCGGGGCGCAGCCGCTGCACCTCGGCGAGCAGCACGCCGAGCTGCGAGCGCAGCCGCTCGTTCTCGGTCTCGAGCGCGAGGATCCGCTGGATGCCGGCAAGGTTGACGCCCTCGCCGGACAGCCGTGAGACCTCGCGCAGGCGCGCGATGTCGCGCAGGGAGTAGAGGCGGTTGCGACCGCCGGTGCGGCCCGGGGACACCAGGCCGAGCCGGTCGTACTGCCGCAGGGTCTGCGGGTGGAGGCCGGCGATCTGCGCGGCCACCGAGATGGCGTAGACGGGTGCGCTGTCGTCCGGGCGCAGGTGCTCGTTCACGACGTGTCACCTGCCTGGGGGCCGGTGTGGCGGGCGGAGTGCCGGTGCGCGGCCGCGGCGGTCGCGCGCGCGGTGAGGTCGGCCCGCGGGTCGGTGTCGGACGTGGCGGCGGCGTACGCCGTGAGCGCGTCCTTCGCCTCCTGGGACATCCTCTGCGGCACGGCCACCTCGACGGTGACCAGCAGGTCGCCGCGCGTGCCGTCCTTGCGGCGCACACCCCGGCCGCGGACGCGCATGACGCGCCCGCTCTGGGTGCCCTCGGCCAGGCGCAGCTTGACCGGGCCGCCGTCGGGGACGGGCACGGAGATGTCGGCGCCGAGCGCCGCCTCGCCGAACGAGATGGGCACGGTGACGGTGAGGTTGTCGCCGTCGCGGCCGAACACCGGGTGCGGCGAGACCTTCACCGCGACGAGGAGGTCGCCCGCCTCGCCGCCGTGCTCGCCCGGAGCGCCCTTGCCGCGCAGCCGGATCCTCGACCCGTTGCGCACGCCGGCGGGGATACGGGCCTGCACGGTGCGGGTCGAGGGGGCGTGGCCGCTGCCGCTGCAGGCAGGGCACGGGTCGTCGACGACCAGCCCCCGGCCACGGCAGGTGCGGCAGGTCTCCGGGAAGGCGAAGCCGCCGGCGTTGCGGTTGACCTGGCCGGCGCCGCCGCAGGTGGGGCACATCCGCGGCGTCGTGCCGTTGCGGGCCCCGGTGCCGGAGCAGACGCCGCACGGCGCCTCCGTCGTGAGCCGCAGCGGGAGCGTGATGCCCTCGAGCGCCTCGTCGAACGACAGGGTCACCGAGCTCTCGATGTCGGCACCGCGACGCGGCCGGCTGCGGCCGCCCCCGCGGTTGAAGATCCCGCCGAACACGTCGCCAAGACCACCGCCGCCGGCACCACCCGCGCCGCCGGCGCCCCCGGCCTGCCGCAGCAGGTCGTTGATGTCGAAGGTCGACGAGCCGCCCCCGCCGGTGCCGCCGAAGCCGCCCGGTGGTCGGAACCCGCCGCCGCCGAAGAGGGAGCGGGCCTCGTCGTACTCCTTGCGCTTGGCCTCGTCGGAGAGGACGTCGTAGGCCTCGGAGACCTCCTTGAAGCGGGCCTCGGCCTTCGGGTCGTTCTCGTTGGAGTCCGGGTGGTGCTTCTTGGCGAGGGCGCGGAACGCCTTCTTGATCTCGGCGGCCGTCGCGTCCTTGGAGACGCCGAGAGCCTTGTAGTAGTCCTTCTCGTACATGTCCTTCTGACTCACGACGTCCTCCTCTCGTTCGTTGTCGTGACTTCCAAGGTCACCAGGTGCCCGTGAAGGGCACTATCCGGCCTGGGGTCGAAAGCAGCGTGTGGTGGCTCCTACTCGGGGTCGGCGACGGCGACGATGGCGGGACGGAGCGTCCGGCCCTTGTAGCGGTAGCCGGGCTGGAAGACCGAGACGCACGTGGTGACGGTGACGTCCGGGCTGTGGGTGTGCGTGATGGCCTCGTGGACCGTGGGGTCGAACTCGTCGCCGGCCGCGCCGAAGCGCTCGAGACCCTGCCGGGCGACGACGGCCTCGAGGGCCTCCGCGACCGACTTGAACGCGCCGTCGAGGTCGCCGTGGTCGCGGGCGCGACCGATGTCGTCGAGCACCGGGAGCAGCTCGACGAGCGAGCTGCCGATCGCGAGGTCGCGGTTGGCCTCCCGGTCGCGCTCGATGCGCTTGCGGTAGTTGGCGTACTCGGCGTGGACGCGCTGCAGGTCGGCGGTGAGCTCCGCGACCTTCGTGTCGACGTCGGCGAGCTCCTCCTCCACCACGAGTCCCTCGACGATGCCGGCGAAGGCGTCGTCGTCGGACTGCGGGGCGGGTGCGGGAGCAGCAGGCTGCTCCCGCACCTCGAAGGTCTCCGGATCGATACGCCGCTTGTCCTCGAACGAGAACCCGGGGTCCTCCGACTCGGTCACTGGTCCGCCTTGGACTCGTCCTCGTCGATGATCTCGGCGTCGACGACGTCGTCGTCGGACGACGTGCCCTGGCCGGCGCCCGAGTCGCCACCCGTGGCGTTGGCCCCGGCGTTGGCGTACATCGCGGCACCGAGCGCCTGGCTCGTCGTCGCGACCTTCTCCGCGGCGTCCTTGATCGCGTCGATGTCGTCGCCCGCGAGCGCCTTCTTCAGGTCCGCGAGCGGACCCTCGACGTTGCTCTTCGCATCGGCCGGGACCTTGTCGCCGTTGTCGGCGAGGAACTTCTCGGTCTGGTGGAGCAGCGACTCCGCGGAGTTGCGGATCTCCGCCTCCTCGCGGCGCTTGCGGTCCTCCTCGGCGTGCGCCTCGGCGTCCTTCATCATCCGCTCGATGTCGTCCTTCGGGAGGCCGGAGCCGCCCGTGATCGTCATCGACTGCTCCTTGCCGGTGCCGAGGTCCTTCGCCGCCACGTGCACGATGCCGTTGGCGTCGATGTCGAACGTGACCTCGATCTGCGGCACGCCGCGCGGGG
>JADGOZ010000192.1 GCA_017882705.1 Candidatus Nanopelagicales bacterium
CGAGCTCGCAACGCCCGGGCCGGCCCCCGTCGAGCTCGCAACGCCCGGGCCGGCCCCGGTCGAGGCTCCACCCGCCGAGGCCGAGGCCCGCCAGCCCCGGTCGCACCGGCGCGAGACGTCGACGGCCGCCGTCGTCACCATCGGGGCGGACAGCGCCATCGACCTGCTCGACGCGCCCGTGCCCCAGCTCGCCCCGCCCACGCCCGTGCCGCCGCGCGCGGAGGTCTACGCCGCCGCGGGAGCCGCACCGCCCACCGCGCCCTGGGGGACCCCGCCGGCCGACCCCGTCGACGTCGCGATGGCGGAGCCGGTCGAGCCGGTCGACGTGGCCGACGCGGACGCCGTTCCCGTCGACCTCGAGGACAGCGACCATGGCGACGCGCGACCCGAGCGGCCCCGTCGCGCGCTGCTCGCCCTCGGCGCTCTCGGCGCCGTCCTCGTGCTGGGGGCGGTGGCCGCGTTCGTCTGGCCCGGCTTCCTCGTCACCGAGGACGAGCCCACCAGCACGCCACGCCCCGCGGTCTCGGTCGCCACGAAGGTCGCCCTCGGCACGCCCGACTCGGCCGCAGGCCTGACGAGGATCACCGGCGCCCCCGCCGCGGCCCTGACCACGGCCGCCTCGGGCACCACCCTGAGCGGCTACACCGCACCGGTGGCCGCGGTCTATGGCACGGGCGCGACGCCGGCAGTCACCGTCATCGCCTGGAACGCCACGAGCCACGGGGCCGGTGCCGACGTCTCCACGGCCTTCGCCGGCTTCCAGCAGGCGACCGGCCGGCCGGTCGCCGCGATCACGCCCGCCGCGACCGGGAAGCTCGGCGGCCGGATGAGCTGCGGCAGCAGCGTCGTCGGCACGACCCCGGCCTCGGTCTGCTTCTGGGCGGACGACGCTACGTTCGGCGCCGTCACCGTGCTGCGGCCGACCGACGCGAAGGCAGGCGCGACGACCGCGGTGGCGGTCCGTGCAGCGATGGAGACGCGCTCCTGACCGGAGTCGCGCCAGGACTACGGGAAGAGCGTCTGACCTCGGTCAGGCGCTCTTCTCGCGCCGCTCACGACGCGGCGGGGCGTCGCGCGGCACGAGGGTCGGGAGGACGTTGTCGAGGACGACCTCGCCGGTGATGACCACCCGGGCGACGTCGTCGCGGGAGGGGACGTCGTACATCACGGAGAGGAGGACCTCCTCCATGATGGCGCGCAGCCCGCGGGCGCCGGTGCCGCGCAGGACGGCCTGGTCGGCCACGGCCTCGAGAGCGCCCGGGGTGAACTCGAGCTCGACGTTGTCGAGCTCGAAGAGGCGCTGGTACTGACGCACGAGGGCGTTGCGCGGCTCGGTGAGCACCTTCACCAGGGCGTCGCGGTCGAGGGCGACGACTGAGGTGAAGACCGGCAGGCGGCCGATGAACTCGGGGATCATGCCGAACTTGAGCATGTCCTCGGGCATGACCCGGCCGAAGACGTTGCCCGGGTTGGTGTCGCCGGTGTCCATCGACGCGGTGAAGCCGAGCGCCTTGCGCCCGATGCGCTGCTCGATGATCTTGTCGAGGCCGGCGAACGCGCCGCCGACGATGAACAGCACGTTGGTGGTGTCGATCTGGATGAACTCCTGGTGCGGGTGCTTGCGCCCGCCCTGCGGAGGCACCGACGCGGTCGTGCCCTCGAGGATCTTCAGCAGCGCCTGCTGCACGCCCTCGCCGGAGACGTCGCGCGTGATCGACGGGTTCTCGCTCTTGCGTGCGACCTTGTCGATCTCGTCGATGTAGATGATCCCGGTCTCGGCCTTCTTGACGTCGTAGTCGGCCGCCTGGATCAGCTTGAGCAGGATGTTCTCGACGTCCTCGCCGACGTAGCCGGCCTCGGTGAGCGCCGTGGCGTCGGCGATCGCGAACGGGACGTTGAGCATGCGCGCCAGCGTCTGCGCGAGCAGGGTCTTGCCCGAGCCGGTGGGGCCGAGCAGCAGGATGTTGGACTTCGCGAGCTCGACGGCGTCCTCACCGCGACGCTCGGAACCGGTGCCGGACTGCACGCGCTTGTAGTGGTTGTAGACGGCCACCGAGAGCGCCTTCTTCGCGGCGTCCTGCCCGATGACGTACTTGTCGAGGAACTCGTAGATGTCGCGCGGCTTGGGCAGCTCGTCGAACTGCAGGTCGCTGGACTCGCTGAGCTCTTCCTCGATGATCTCGTTGCACAGGTCGATGCACTCGTCGCAGATGTACACCCCAGGACCCGCGATGAGCTTCTTGACCTGCTTCTGGCTCTTGCCGCAGAACGAGCACTTGAGCAGGTCGCCGCCGTCACCGACTCGCGCCACGTGATCGTCCTCTCGTCGCATGCCGGAGGGCATGAGGCCTGTCGGTCGCACCTGCTCGCGACCGTACGGTTCCGACGGTACCGCCCGTCGACCCCGCAACGCCGTTCCGGGACACGCCGTCCGGGGGGTTTACGCCGACAGCGCAACGCCCGTCCGGCTTGTGGCCGGACGGGCGTCACACCTGGTCAGAGCACTGCTGACCCCGGTATGAGCGGGTTCAGGAGTGCTCGTCAGTCATGCGTCAGTCGCGGACGGCCGAGGCCTTCCGGGACGGGATCACCGAGTCGACGATGCCGTACTCGACCGCCGCGGCGGCGTCGAGGATCTTGTCGCGCTCGATGTCCTTGGCGACGAGCTCGGGCGCCCGGCCGGTGTGCCTGGCGATGATGCTCTCCATCTGGGTGCGCATCCGCATGAGCTCGTTGGCCTGGATCTCGATGTCGGTGCCCTGGCCCCCGCCCTCGGTGTAGGGCTGGTGGATCAGCACGCGGGCGTGCGGGAGGGCGTAGCGCTTGCCGGGGGTGCCCGACGCGAGCAGCACCGCGGCGGCCGAGGCGGCCTGCCCGAGGCAGACCGTGGTGATGTCGGGCTTGACGAACTGCATCGTGTCGTAGATCGCCGTCATGGCCGTGTAGGAGCCACCGGGCGAGTTGATGTAGATGCTGATGTCGCGGTCCGGGTCCATCGACTCCAGGCACAGCAGCTGGGCCATGATGTCGTCGGCGCTCGTGTCGTCGATCTGGACGCCGAGGAAGATGATGCGCTCCTCGAACAGCTTGGAGTACGGGTCCCAGGTCTTCGTGCCCTGCGAGGTCCGCTCCACGAACTGCGGGAGGATGTAGCGCGCCTCGGGCGAGGAGTAGCCGGCGGTCAGGCCCGGCGACGGGGTGACGAAGTTGCTCATGATGGGTGTCTCTCTCCGTCTCAGGCCGTGCCGCCGCCGCCGGTGACGTCAGCAGCTGACGTCACGACGTGGTCGACGATTCCGTAGTCCTTGGCCTCCTGGGCGGAGAACCACTTCTCCCACTCGGAGTCCTCGACGATGAGCTCGACGGGCTGTCCGGTGTGCTTCGCGATGAGCTCCGCGAGCTGCTTCTTGAGCAGCAGCATCTGCTCGGCCTGCTTCTGCACGAGCGACTGGACGCCGCCGAGGCCGCCGAGCGGCTGGTGCATCATCACGCGGGTGTGCTGCAGCGCGTAGCGTTTGCCAGGGGCACCGGCGGTGAGCAGGAACTGCCCCATCGAGGCGCACATGCCGAGGCCGATCGTGCCGACGTCGTTGGGCACGAACTGCATCGTGTCGTAGATCGCCATGCCGGCCGAGACGCTGCCACCGGGTGAGTTGACGTAGAGGAAGATGTCCTTCTCGGGGTCCTCGGCCGACAGCAGCAGCAGCTGCCGCACGATGTCGTTGGCCATCTCGTCGCGGACCTCGCCCTCGAGGAAGATGATCCGCTCGCGGAGCAGTCGTTCCTTGATCGAGTCCGTGTAGCCGGTGATGCCACCGGCCCCGGGGCCTCGATCGCTCCAGGTACCGCTCACGGTGTTCCTCCCGAATTCGTGGTGTACGTCGTCGTCGTGCCTACGTGTCTTCGACCCTAACCAGAGAACACCCCCGTGCCATCCCTGGCACGGGGGTGTTCGCCGTAGGCGTGACGACCTGTCCCGCGGACCTGGTCCGCGCGAGGCCCGTCGGATCAGTCGTGGTCGTGACCCTCGTGGTCGTCGTGGTCGTGGCCCGCGTGGTCGTCCTCGTCGTAAGCGACCGGAAGGTCGGCGGGGTTGAGCGCGCCGAGGTCGACGGCGTTGCCCTCGGAGTCGACGATCGTGGCGTGCTCGAGCACGTGCGCGAGGGCCTTGGCCCGGCGCACCTCGGCCACGGCCGCGGGCACCTGACCGGCGTTGACGAGCTCCTGCGCGAACTGGTCGGGGCTCAAGCCGTAGCGCGGCGCCTGCGAGACCAGCCAGGACGAGAGCTCGGCCTCGGAGACCGAGAGGTCCTCGGTCTCGGCGATCTTGTCGAGCACGAGCTGGCTCTTGAGCGAGTCGCGGGTCTGCGTCTCGACCTCGGCGCGGTGGGCCTCGTCGCCGTGGCCGTCGCCGAAGTGGTCCTCGACCTGCTGGGCGATGGCGCCCTCGGGGATCGGCACGTCCGTGGCGGCGAGCAGCGCCTCGGCGACCTTCTCGCGAGCCGCGTAGCCCTGCTCGAGGACCTTGACGCCGGCCAGCCGGGTGCGGAGGTCGTCCTTGAGCTCGTCGATGGTGTCGAACTCACTGGCGAGCTGGGCGAAGGCGTCGTCGGCCTCAGGCAGGAGGCGCTCGCGGACCGTGCTGACCTCGACCGTGACGGCGATGTCCTTGCCCTCGTACTCGCCGCCGTCGGGCGTGAAGGTGAAGGTCCGGATGTCGCCCGCCGAGGCGCCCTCCAGCGCCTCGTCGAAACCGGGGAGCATGCCCTCGGTGCCGAGCTCGTAGGACAGCGCCGAGGCGACGAGGTCCTCGACCGCGTCGCCCTCGTGCTCGCCGGAGATGTCGAAGAGCAGGACGTCGCCCGTGGTGGCGGCGCGCTCGACGGTGAGCAGGGTGCCGAAGCGGCCGCGCAGGCCGTCGAGCTGGGTGTCGACGTCCTCGTCGGTGACCTCGGCGGCGTCGACGGTGACCTCGATCGAGTCGTACGACGGCAGCTCGAAGTCCGGGACGACGTCCATCTCGGCGGTGAACGCCAGCGGGGTGTTGTCCTCGAACGTCGTGACGTCGACCTCCGGACGGCCGAGGAGCTTGATCTCGTTCTCGCGCAGCGCCGCGTCGAGGTTGAGGTTGATGGCGTCGTTGACGGCCTCGTCGAGCACGGCGGCGCGGCCGACGCGCTGGTCGATGACGCGGTTGGGCACCTTGCCCTGGCGGAACCCGGGGACCGAGATCTGCGCGGCGATCCGCTTGTAGGCGGCGTCGAGCGCGGGCTTCAGCTCCTCGAACGGGACCTCGACGGTGAGCTTCACCCGGCTGGGCGAGACGGTCTCGACGGCGCTCTTCACGGCGATCGGTACTCCTGGTCTGGTCGCGACGTCGTGCGACGTCGCGGTCGGGCGTGCGGGGGTCGTGCGCGGTCGTGCGGTGATCCGGCGCGCGGAGCCGTCCGGGAGGACGGCGATGCGGAGCGGGGCAGGACCCCGCACCAGTCGGGGCGGGGAGAGTCGAACTCCCGATCTCCTGCCCCCAAAGCAGGCGCGCTAGCCACTACGCTACGCCCCGCGGCGCCGCCGGAAGTCTAGTGGACCCCGCGGGCACCCTCGGCCGACCGCCCCGTCGGCTGTGTCACCATGGTCCCCGGCGTCCCCCGGGCGCCACGCGGGTGTAGCTCAATGGCAGAGCCCCAGCCTTCCAAGCTGGCCATGCCGGTTCGATCCCGGTCACCCGCTCCACTCAAGGCCTGTCCCCAGGGCAGGGATCCGTTGCGGCACAAGGCATTTCGACGGATCCAGCAGCGCTGGAAAAGTCGACACAGATGGGTGAACAGCCCCAGCTCAAAGGCTGGTGATATCAAGCTGACAGGCCCGTCTCAACTGGGTTCTGGCTGGCGAAGAGCCAGCTCCCGACGCGCCCGACTTCGGAGGCCCGCAACTGGCGATTCCCGTTGCGGCACACGGTGTACACCGTGCGCGCCATGGTCATCACGACCCCCTCCCGCAACGAGTCCGCGCCGGCTCCGGCTCCCGGATACGGGGTCAGGGCCCCGGTCGGTGACCAGAGCAGCGTCGCCCGCTTCTGACCGGTATCCCACGGGGCTCCCAAGAAGTCCGGGTGAGGCGCGAGCGACACGAGGAGCA
>JADGOZ010000193.1 GCA_017882705.1 Candidatus Nanopelagicales bacterium
AGCGCCTGGTCGAGGATCCGCATCGACTGGTTGATCTCCTCGAGGCGCACGAGGAAGCGGCCGTAGACGTCGCAGGTGTCGGTGGTGGGGACGTCGAAGTCGAACTTCTCGTAGCCGAAGTAGGGCATCGCCCTGCGGACGTCGTAGGGCAGGCCGGTCGCGCGCAGCACCGGGCCGGTGACGCCGAGGGCCATGCAGCCCGCGAGGTCGAGGTAGCCGATGCCCGCCGTGCGGTCCTTCCAGATGCCGTTGTCGACCAGCATCGTGGGAACGCCGTCGAGCTGCTTCGGCAACTGCTCGAGCACCGCGCGGATCTTCTCGACGCCGCCCTCGGGCATGTCCTGCGCGACGCCGCCGGGGCGGACGTAGGCGTGGTTCATGCGCAGGCCGGTGATCATCTCGAGCATGTCGAGGACCAGCTCGCGGTCGCGGAAGCCGTTGGTCATCGCGGTGAGCGCGCCCATCTCCATGCCGCCGGTGGCCAGCGCCACGAGGTGGGAGGAGATGCGGTTGAGCTCGAGGGTGATGATGCGCATCAACTGGGCTCGCGGCGGCACGTCGTCGACGATGCCGAGCAGCCTCTCGACACCGAGGCAGTAGGCCGCCTCGTTGGCGATGGGCGCGAGGTAGTCCATCCGCGTGACGTAGGCGACGGCCTGGGTCCAGGTGCGGTACTCGAGGTTCTTCTCGATGCCGGTGTGGAGGTAGCCGATGCCGCAGCGGGCCTCGGTGATCGTCTCGCCCTGCATCTCGAGGATGAGGCGGAGCACGCCGTGGGTCGACGGGTGCTGCGGCCCCATGTTGACGACGACGCGCTCCTTCTCGCCGTCGGGAGCGGCGAGCACGGTGTCCCAGTCACCACCGGTGACGGTGTAGACCCGACCCTCGGTGGTGTCGTAGGCGCCGGCGTAGGCGTCGGTGAGCGGGGGCTCCGTGGCGGCAGACCCGCCGTCGTCGAAGGCCGCCTCGTAGGTGACGTCGTTCATGAGTACGACCTCCGCTCGTCGGGCGGCGGGATGGTCGCGCCCTTGTACTCGACCGGGACCCCGCCCAGCGGGTAGTCCTTGCGCTGGGGGAAGCCGACCCAGTCGTCCGGCATGAGGATGCGGGTCAGACCGGGGTGGCCGTCAAAGACGATCCCGAACATGTCGAACGTCTCGCGCTCGTGCCAGTCGTCGCCGGGGTAGACCGACACGATGCTCGGCACGTGCGGGTGCGACGACGGGGCCGAGACCTCGACGCGCACGCGGCGGTTGTGCGTGATCGAGAGGAAGTGCCAGACGGCGTGGAACTCGCGGCCGGTCTGGTTCGGGTAGTGGACGCCGGAGACGCCCGTGCAGATCTCGAAGCGCAGCGCCGGCTCGTCGCGCAGCCGCGTCACGAACGCGAGCAGGTGCTCCGGGCGGAGATGGAAGGTGATCTCGCCGCGGTCGACGACCACGGCCTCGACGGCCCGGTCGAGGGAGAGGCCGTCGTCCTGCAGGGCCAGGTCCAGCTCGTCGGCGACCTCGTCGAACCAGCCCCCGAACGGGCGGGCCGAGGGCGCCGGCATCTCGATCGTGCGGACGAGGCCGCCGTAGCCGGAGGTGTCGCCGGAGCCGGCGCCGCCGAACATGCCGCTGCGGACGTCGACGACGGGGAGGGTGGGCACGTCCGGGGGGACGACGAGGGGCGCCGGCTCGGACTGGATCTCCTGACGGTCGGTCACCGCAGCAGGCCCTTCATCGCCGAGGTGGGCTCCGCCACGAGCGCCGCCGCCTCGAGCTCGGTGATCTGCTTGTCGCGGTGGGCGCCGAGCTTGGTCTCCTGGATCTGCTCGTGCAGCTTCAGGATCGCGTCGAGGAGCATCTCGGGTCGCGGCGGGCAGCCGGGGAGGTAGATGTCGACCGGGACGATGTGGTCGACGCCCTGGACGATGGCGTAGTTGTTGAACATCCCGCCGCTCGACGCGCAGACGCCCATGGCCAGCACCCACTTGGGGTTGGGCATCTGGTCGTAGATCTGGCGGAGGACCGGTGCCATCTTCTGGCTCAGCCGACCGGCGACGATCATGAGGTCGGCCTGGCGCGGCGAGGGGCGGAAGACCTCCATGCCGAACCGGGCGAGGTCGAAGCGGCCCGCACCGGTCGACATCATCTCGATCGAGCAGCAGGCCAGGCCGAACGTGGCCGGCCACAACGAGTGCGACCGGGCGAGGCCGGCCGCCTTCTCGACGGTCGTCAGGATGATGCCCTCGGGAAGTGCTTCCTCGATTCCCACGGGTCTAGCCCTCCTGTCGTTCTACGGCGCTGGTCTGCACGGTGCTCCGCGTGCTCAGTCCCATTCGAGACCGCCGCGACGCCAGACGTACCCGTAGACCACGAGCACGGTGACGATGAAGAGCACCATCTCGATGAGACCGAAGAGCCGCAGCTGGTCGAACGCGACCGCGAACGGGTAGAGGAACACGATCTCGATGTCGAAGACGATGAAGAGCATCGCGGTCAGGTAGTACTTGATCGGGAACTTGCCGCCACCCATCGGCTGGGGCGTGGGCTCGATGCCGCACTCGTAGGCGTCGAGCTTCGCGCGGTTGTAGCGCCGCGGGCCGATGAGGAAGCCGCCGAACACGCCGAACGCGCCGAAGGCGAGTCCGAGGATGCCGAGGACCAGGACCGGCAGGTAGACCTCGCCCATGTGGTGCCCTCTCCTTCGGTTCGACCGCCGCGATCCTAGTCGTGCCCGGATCGCGAAGGTGGGGTGGCGGGGGTGGTGCTCGCCACTGGGTCAGGCGGCCGGGGCCACCTTCGCCAGGGCGTTGACCACGCGGTCGCTCCAGTCGCCACCGCGAGGGTCGCGCAGGTTCGACAGCGTGGTCATCGTCAGCTTCATGAGCATCGGCCGGGAGAGGCCCTTCTGCGTGCAGAGCCGCATGATCTCGGGGTTCCCGATGAGCTTCACGAAGACGCGGCCCATCGTGTAGTAGCCGCCGTACTCCTGCTTGAGCAGTCGCGGGTAGTCGGCCAGCGCCTTCTCCCGGGAGTACGCCGTCGGCCGCTGCAGGGCCTGGGCCATGACGTCGGCGGCGAGCGCACCGGACTCCATGGCGTAGGCGATGCCCTCGCCGTTGAACGGGTTCACCATGCCCGCAGAGTCGCCGACGAGGAGCAGGCCGTCGGCGTAGTGCGGCTTGCGGTTGAACGCCATGGGGAGCGCGGCGCCGCGGATCGGCTCGACGCGGGTCTCCTCGGAGAAGCCGTAGGAGGCGTCGGCGCGGTCGACCCAGCGCTGCATGAGCGCCTTGTAGTCGACCTTCCCGAAGGCCGGGCTCGAGTCGAGGATGCCGAGGCCGACGTTGACCGTGCCGTCGCCGAGGCCGAAGATCCAGCCGTAGCCCGGGAGGAGCTTGTCGCCGTCCCAGAGCTCGAGGTGGCTCTCGAGCCACTCGTCGTTCGTGTAGGCCTCGGAGCGGTAGTAGGTGCGCACCGCGACGCCCATCGGGCGGTTCTCCAGGCGCTCGCGGCCGGCCGCTACCGACAGCCGGCTGGAGTTGCCGTCGGCGGCGACGACGAGCGGGGCGCGATAGGTGACCTCGGGGTGCTTGGTGCCGTCGGCGTCGGTGGTGCGCGCGGTGACGCCGATGATCCGGCCGGTGCGGTCGTCGCGGACCGGGCCCGTGACGCTGGTGCGCTCGATCAGCCGGGCGCCGGCCTTCTCGGACTGCCGGGCCAGGATCTCGTCGAAGTCCTTGCGCGTGCGAGTCAGGCCGTAGCTCGGGAACGTGGCGAGGTCGGGCCAGTTCAGCTCGAGGCGGTGGCCGCCGCCGATGATCCGTAGCCCGACGTTGCGGGCCCAGCCCGCCTCGGGGCTGGTGTCGATGCCCATGTCGATGAGCTGCTTCACGGCGCGGGGGGTGAGGCCGTCGCCGCACACCTTCTCGCGCGGGAACGCGGTCTTCTCGAGCACGAGGACGTCGAGGCCGCGCTGGGCGAGGTGGAAGGCCGTCGCGGAGCCGGCAGGGCCGGCCCCGACGACGATGACGTCGGCGTCGTACGCCGGCTGGGGAGTCGTGGTCACGGGTGGATGATCCTCGCGGGTCGGACGGGGCGCGCGTGCGCTTGTGAAAACCTTCACGAAGGCAGCGCTACCCTACCCCCACGCTCCGAGCACCGGGCACAGGTCCGGCCGCGCGACCGGCGATCCGCACCGGGAGACGTTCGCCACGTCACGCCCTCGTCGGGCTGCCGACACGGCCAGGCTCCCCTAGCCTGAGCAGGTGTCCACCGCGCTCGTCGCCGTACCCGCGCCTCCGGCGACGGTCCGCACGGTCGCCCTCCCCGAGCACCTGGCCGACCGGCCGCTGCTCGCTCTCCTGCCCCGCGGTGCCGCGACCACGTCCTGGGTGACCACCGACGCCTCCGGCCTCGAGACCGGTCTGGTGGGCTGGGGCGAGGCCGCCCGTGTCGAGGTCGGCGGGGCCGAGCGCTTCAGCCGCGCGCAGCGGTGGTGGGCGCAGTGGCTCGCCGACGCCGACGTCACCGACGAGATCAACCTCCCGGGCACCGGTCCTGTGGCGTTCGCGTCGTTCGCCTTCGACCCGACCCCCGGCACGTCCGTCGTGGTCGTGCCGTCGATCGTCGTGGGCCGCCGCGACGGCGTCACCTGGCTCACGGTCGTGGCCCCCGGCCCGCGCGAGGCGCGGCTCGCCGTCGAGGAGACGGTCGCCGCGCTCGGCCACCCCACCGCCGCTCCCGAGGCTCCCCGCGGCGTCGCCTACTCCGAGGGCTCGCTCACGGTCACCGACTGGCAGGCCGCAGTCACCGAGGCGGTGCGGCGCATCGACCTCGGCGAGCTCGACAAGGTCGTCCTGGCACGCGACGTCGTCGTCACCACCGACGCCCCGATCGACCGTCGCTACCTGCTGACCCATCTCGCCGCGCGCTACCCCTCCTGCTGGACCTTCTCCGTCGACGGCCTGCTCGGTGCCACGCCCGAGATGCTGGTCCGGCGCATCGGCCACACCGTCACCTCACGCGTGCTGGCCGGCACCATGCGCCGGTCCTCGGACGCGACGAACGACGCCTCCTTGGCCGAGGCGCTGCTCGACTCGGCGAAGGACCACGCGGAGCACGAGTACGCCGTGCAGTCCGTGGCCCTCGCCCTCGCGGCGCACTGCACGGACCTCGACGTGCCCGAGACCCCCCGGCTGCTGCGCCTCGCGAACGTGCAGCATCTCGCGACCGACGTCTCGGGCGTCCTGGCCGACGGCGCGCCCGTGCTCGCGCTCGCCGCGTCGCTGCACCCGACCGCCGCCGTGTGCGGCACCCCCACGGAGCGCGCGTTCGCCGTGATCCGCGAGCTCGAGGGCATGGACCGCGGCCGCTACGCCGGACCGGTCGGCTGGGTCGACGCCCACGGCGACGGCGAGTTCGGCATCGCCCTGCGCTGCGCGTCGATCGAGGCCGACGACACCCTGCGCCTCTACGCCGGCTGCGGCCTCGTCTCCGGCTCGGACGCCGACGCCGAGCTCGCCGAGTCCCAGGCCAAGCTCGTCGCGATGCGCGACGCGCTCGAACCTGACTGAAACGCCGTGCAGCCGGGTCGACCGGCGTGCCAGCCTTCACCCGTGAGCCATCTCGAGATCCGGCCGAGCACCGACGACGACGTCGACGCGTTCCTCGTCGTGGCGCACCGGGCGTTCACCCGTGCCACCGGGCGACAGGCGCACTGGACGGCCGACGGGATGCGGCGGATGCGTGTCGTGCACTCCTCGGACGGGCAGGACCCCGGGATCCGCTTCCCCGTCGTCACGCGCGGCGAGCAGGTGGTCGCCTGGGGCGGGGTCTTCGCGAACCCGCCGTACACCGAGATCTTCACCGACCTCCACGTCGACCCCGACCTGGCCGACGACGACGCGGCCTCGGCGACCGCGCTGCTGATGGCCTACGCCGCGGCCCACGGCCGGGTCGCCGCGGCCGGCTCCCCGCCCGACCCGGACCGGACGCTCGCCGTCGAGGCGCTCGAGAGCGACACCCGGCTGGCGCGCGACCTCGAGGGGCTGGGCTTCCGGCCCGACCGCTACGAGTACGAGATGGCGATCGAGCTCGGCGACGTCGTGCCCGACGCGCCGGACTGGCCCGAGGGGGTGCGGGTCGCCCCGATGCGCGGTCCCGAGGACACCGAGGTCGTGACGGAGCTGCTGGCCGACTCGTTCGCCGACCACCCCGGAGACCTGCCCTTCTCCGCGGCGGTCCTCAGCAAGGTCCTGGGCGGCGAGGACTTCGACGCGGCCGCGTCGGCGATCGTCCACGACGAGCAGGGGCCGGTCGGGCTCGTGCTCAGCCGCGGTCGTCCGGGTGCGGGCTACGTCTGGGTGCTCGGCGTCGTCGCACGTGCGCGGCGCCGCGGGCTCGGGGCGAGGCTGCTGCGGCACGCGTTCCACGCATTCGCCGCGGCCGGGACCTCGCTCGTCCTGCTCGACGTCGACGGCAGCAACGACAGCGGCGCGCTCACGGTCTACGCGAACGCCGGCATGACCGCGCGCACCGTCAAGATCGTCCTGACCCGACCGCTTCCGGCCTGAGGGTCAGGACTCGTCGGCGTCGCCGGCCTCCAGCTCGGCCAACGCGGCGCTGACGTCGGACTGCACGTCGCGCAGCAGCGCGGCCTCCGCGGCCCGGTCGCCGACCTTCGCGACGACGACCCGGACGCTGCCGCGCGCCGTGGCCTCGTCGAGGGCGGCGACGAGGCCCGTGACGTCGTCGACGACGGCGACGTCGTCGACCGCGGCGGCCCGCGCGACCGCGGCGAGGTCCAGGCCGAGCGGGGTGCCGAACACCCGCTCGAAGTGCTCGGCGCCGGCCTGCTCGAGCTGGCCGAAGATGCCGCCGCCGTCGTTGTCGACGACGACGATCACGAGGTCCGGACGCGGCTCGTCGTCGCCGACGAGCAGGCCGTTGTGGTCGTGCAGGAAGGCGAGGTCGCCGAGCAGGGCGTAGGCCGTACCGCCGGTGACGCTCATGACCTCGGCGACGCCGTCGTCGTCGACGGCGAGCGTGGACCTCGGGGTCTGGTGCGCGAGGGCGGCGCCCCACGCGGTCGAGACGAGCCCGTCGATCCCCGACGTGCCCCGGTTGCCGACGACGTACGGCGCGTCCTCGCTCTCCCGGACGCGGGTGAAGGCCTCGAGGTGGCGGACCGGCCAGGACGCCGCCGCGAGCAGCAGCGCGCTGGAGTCGAGGACGTCCCACAGGGTGCGGGCGACGTCCGGCCCGGTCAGCCCGGCGGCGTCGTCGAGTCGCTTCGAGACGGCCGCGGCGGCGCGGGCGTCGGCGGCGAGCCAGGAGTCGAGCCAGGCGTCGTCGTAGTCCTCGTAGACCGCGGGCGGCTCGGGGACGACGCCGACGAAGACGGTGGCGTTGCGGGTCGGGTCGGGCCGACGGACCGCGTCGCGCTCGTCGGCGACGACGACGAGCGGCGCCTCGCGGATCATCCGCAGGACGGAGCGCGACAGGCCGGGCGCACCGACGCACACCACGATCTCGGGCCGGTGCGCCTCGGCGAACGCCGCGTCGGCGAGCAGCAGCGGGCCGTGGGCCAGCGCGGTGTCGCCCGAGCGCGCGTTGCCGCTCGGCTCGCTGAGCAGCGGCCAGCCGCACGCCTCGGCCAGAGCGATCGCGGCGTCGCTGGTCTCGATGTCGGCGACGTCGCCGACGACCACCACGCCGCGGGTCGGCACGAGATGCTCGGGGTCGGCCTCGCGGTCGGCGAGCAGGCCGAGGATCTCGTCGAGCGGCTGCGCGGCCGCCATCCCGAGGCGGGCGTCGGCCGCCACCGGCACCCGCTCCCCCGGCTCGGAGCCGAGGGGTGCGAGCCCGAGCGGCTCGACCCAGGTGACGTCGCCGTCGGGCCCGAGCGGCTCGCGGAACGCGACGTTGAGGTGCACGGGGCCCGAGGCGCCCACCTCGGTCGCGACGGCGACGGCGCGCGCGACGACCGAGCGCCAGTAGCGCACCTGGCCCGTGCGGGGCTCGGCGGCGGCGACCTCGTGCGCCCAGCGCGCCGTGCCGCCGAAGAAGCGGGTCTGGTCGATCGTCTGGTTCGCACCCGTGTCGCGCAGCTCCGCGGGTCGGTCGGCCGTGATGGCGAGGAGGGGCACGTCCGCGAACGACGCCTCGACCATCGCGGGCGCGAGGTTGGCGACGGCCGTGCCGCTCGTGACCACGACCGCGACCGGCTCGCGGCCGACCTTCGCGAGGCCGAGCGCCAGGAAGCCGGCGCTGCGCTCGTCGATGCGCACGTGCAGGCGCAGGTCGCCGCGCGCGTCAGCCTCCGCGAGGGCGAGGGCGAGCGCCGCGCTGCGGCTGCCCGGCGAGAGCACGACCTCGGTGACGCCGTTGGCGACGAGCTCGTCGACGAGGACCTGCGCCATCGCGGTGGACGGGTTCACGACTGCGCTCCCAGGACCTCGAGGCACCGGGCGAGCCGGTCGAGCCACCACTGCGCACGATCGTCGTCGAGCCGGGCCCGCGCCGCCGCGAGTCGCGACGGGTCGGGGACGTGGCGCACGACCGACAGTCTGCCGTCCCGCGGCAGGGCCGTCTCCCCGGTCAGGTCCGCGGCGAGCAGACGACCGGTCCCGAAGCCGCAGGCGTACGGCGGATCCGGGAGCGCAGCCGCCAGCGCCAGACCGGCCGCGAGACCCACGGTCGAGTCGAGGGCGCCGCTGACCGTGACGGGAAGGCCCACCGCGTCGGCGATCGCGAGGGACCGGCGTACGCCGCCCAGCGGCACGGCCTTGAGCACGAGGACGTCCCCCGCGGCACGGACGCGCTCGGCGAGCCGCGCGTCGGTCTCGCCCGCCGCGGCGAGGCGCACTCCCTCGTCGACGGCGAGGCGCACGTGGGTCTGCTCGCGCAGCGAGGCCATCTCCTCGAGCGTCGCGCACGGCTGCTCGGCGTACTCCAGCCCTTCGGCGATGTCGTCGAGGACGGCGAGGCGCTCGATCGCGTCGTCGACGAGCCAACCGCCGTTGACGTCGACCCGGATGCGGCCGGTCGGCGCCGGGGCGCCGCAGTCGTCGAGCGCCGCGCGGACCGCGGCGACGCGCGCGACGTCGTCGTCGAAGGTCTGGCCGCGCTCGGCGACCTTGACCTTCACGACCGTGCAGCCGTCGGTCGCGACGGCGTCGGTCACGAGCCTCGTGACGGTCTCCGGGTCGAGCGCCGGAACGATGGCGTTGATCTCGACGCTGTCGCGATAGCCCGCGGGCCAGTCGCCGCGCGCCGCCTCGAGGGCGCCGGCGAGCCAGCGTGCGCCCGTGGCGTCGTCGTACTCGGGGAACGGCGCCCACTCCCCCCACGTGTCGCCGACGCGCAGCAGCACTCCCTCTCGCAGCCCGGTGCCGCGGAAGCGACGCGCGAGCGGCAGCGCGAACGGCACCGCCTCGTCGAGCCCGCCCCCGAGACTCATCCCAGCCCCGTCAGGAAGGCGCACCACAGCGCCCGCACGCGTGCGACGACCGACGTCACTGGCGGAACTGCGAGGCTGGGGCCGTCCAGGTCGACACTGCCGCCAGTGACGTCGGTGGCGGGGGCGGGCCGGGGGTCGGCGGGCTCAGTCATGGGCGGCGGGGGAACTTGCCGAAGTCGGGGCGGCGCTTCTCCTGATAGGCGTCGCGGCCCTCCTGCCCCTCCTCGGAGAGGTAGAAGAGCAGCGTCGCGTCGCCGGCGAGCTGCTGGACGCCGGCGAGGCCGTCGTCGGCGGCGTTGTGCGAGGCCTTGAGCATGCGCAGGGCGAGCGGCGAGAGCTCGAGCATCTCCTTGGCCCAGCGGACAGTCTCGATCTCGACGTCGGCCAGCGGGACGCAGGCGTTGGCCAGACCCCAGTCGTAGGCCTGCTCGGCGCCGTACTGACGGCAGAGGAACCAGATCTCTCGCGCGCGCTTCTGCCCGATGTGGCGCGCGAGCAGCCCGCTGCCGTAGCCGCCGTCGAACGAGCCGACCTTCGGGCCGGTCTGGCCGAAGCGCGCGTTGTCGGCCGCGATCGTGAGGTCGCAGACGACGTGCAGCACGTGGCCGCCGCCGATGGCGTAGCCCGCGACCATGGCGACGACGGGCTTCGGCGTACGCCGGATCTGCACCTGCAGGTCCAGCACGTTGAGCCGGCCGATGCCCTTCTGCGCGACGGCGTCGTCGCCGAGGTAGCCGTCGTCGCCGCGCACCCCGACGTCGCCGCCGCTGCAGAACGCCCAGTCGCCCTGGCCGGTCAGCACGATGACCCCGACCTCGTCGTCGTCGCGCGCCTCGTTGAACGCGTGCATGAGCTCGAAGAGCGTCTGCGGGCGGAAGGCGTTGCGCACGTGCGGGCGGTTGATCGTGATCTTCGCGATGCCGCGGTCGTCGCCGGTCGAGACCTCGTAGCGGATGTCGGTGTAGTCGCCGCGCGAATCCCAGACCGCACCCGGCGTGATGCTCGAGTACGACGGGTCGGTGAGGGCGGGCGAGCCCTCCGCGACGACGGGCGGGAGGACGTACCGGGTGCGCGAGTCCATCGTGTCTCCGTGCTCAGGGCCCTGCCGGGACTCCCTCGCGGGAGCCTGGGCTGCATCGAGCGCAGGTCAGGGCGCAGTCACCCGTCACCCTAGGCTGAGGATCGTGACGGAGCAGCGCGGGGACCGGGGCACCGGGCGCGAGGTGCGGCTGCTCGAGGTCGAACCCGGACGCGCGGGCACGAGCACCGTCTACGCCGCCCTGCCGGACGCCCTCGCCGGCGCCGGTCCTGCTCTGGGCATCGTCCCCGCGGGCTCGGACGGCGCGGCCGCCCGAGCCCGTGACGCCGTCCTCGGCCGCTCCCGCCCGGTCGACGACGACGTCGCCGTCGTGCTGGCGACCAGTGGGTCGACCGGGCAGCCGCGCGGGGTGCTGCTGCCAGGCGCGGCTCTCCTCGCCTCCGCCCGCGCGGCGTACTCGCGGCTGGGCGGACCGGGCGCCTGGCTGCTCGCGCTGCCGGTGACGGGCGTCGGCGGGCTGCAGGTGCTGGTCCGCTCGCTCGTGGCCCAGGTCGAGCCGCTCGTGCTGTCGTCCGTCGGCGGCGCGGGGCCGTTCGACCCGCAGGAGTTCGCCGACCTCACCTGGCGCCTCGACCCGTCGCTGCCCGCCTACACCTCGATCGTGCCGGCACAGGCCGCGCGCCTCCTCGACGACGAGGCCGGTCTCGCCGCGCTCCGGGCCTACGAGGCGGTCCTGCTCGGCGGCGCGCGCACCCCGCCGACGCTGCTCGCCCGGCTGCGCGAGCACCACGTCGCGGCGATCACGACCTACGGCATGACCGAGACGAGCGGCGGGATGGTCTACGACGGCCGTCCGCTCGACGGCGTCGGCGTCCGCGTCCTCGAGCCCGGGCCCGACGGGACCGGGCGCCTCGCGCTGACCGGACCGACGCTGGCCCGCGGCTACCTCGGCGACGACGGGCTCACGGCGTCGACGTTCGTCGACGGCTCGCTCGTCACCGGCGACGTCGGCCGCGTGACCGACGGCGTCGTGGAGGTGCTCGGCAGGCTCGACGACGTCGTGCAGGTCGGCGGCGTCAACGTCGCGGTCCAAGCGGTCGAGGACCTGCTCGCCTCGGTGTCGGCCGACGCCTGCGTCCTCGCCGCGCCCGACGACGCGTGGGGCAGCAGGCTGACGGCGTACGTCGTCCCCTCACCCGCGACGCCCGACGACGACGCCCTCGCCGCGCTCGTGGCCGACCGTCTCGGCCGGGCGGCCATCCCCCGCGCCTGGCGGCGGCTCGACGTGATCCCGCACCTGCCCAACGGCAAGCCCGACCGCGCGGCGCTGCGGCGCGACGGCTGAGCCGGCGCGCGCGGGGCGACGGCCGTCCCGCCTTGCGCGCCGGGGCACGCCCACCGGGGTCCGTCGGGGGGTGACAGACTCCCGTCCCGTGGCGACAGTCGGGCAGTGGGTTCAGGGGGCGCGTCCGAGGACGCTGCCCGCGGCGATCGCCCCGGTTCTCGTCGGCACCGCGATCGCCTTCGGCTACCTCGACCGGCTCATCTCCGCGCATGCCTCAGCCGCAGACGGTGACCGCTACGTCGGCACGTGGGTGCCTGCGACGCAGTTCGGCGCCTACGAGCACGGCGCCACCTGGGTCGACGCGTTCTGGGCGCCGGTCGGTAAGGCGTTCACCATCACGCCGGCCGCCGAGCAGGTGCCGACCACCTGGACGGCCTTCGCCGTCCGGGCACTCCTCGCCCTCCTCGTCGCGCTCGCCCTGCAGGTCGGCGTCAACTACGCCAACGACTACAGCGACGGCATCCGCGGCACCGACGACGCACGGGTCGGACCGGTGCGCCTCGTCGGGCAGGGGCTCGCCCCGGCGACGCAGGTGCGCGCGGCGGCGCTCGTGTCCTTCGCCGTGGCCGCGCTCGGCGGGCTCGGCCTCGTGCTCCTCACCGGCACGTGGTGGCTCGTTCTCGTGGGGCTCGCCGCCATCGCCGCGGCCTGGCTCTACACCGGCGGCCCGCGCCCCTACGGCTACGCCGGGCTCGGTGAGCTGTTCGTGTTCGTCTTCTTCGGCCTGGTGGCCGTCGCCGGATCGACCTACGTCCAGACCCTCACCGTCACCTGGGTCTCGATCGCGGGCGGCATCGGCTGCGGGATGCTGTCGGTCGCCATCCTGCTCGCGAACAACCTGCGCGACATCCCGACCGACGCCCTGGCCGGCAAGCACACGCTGGCCGTGCGCCTCGGCGACCGCGGCACGCGGCTGGCCTACCTGCTGGCTGTCGCCGCGCCGTTCCTGGTCGCGGTGGCGATCGCGGTCCCCGACTTCCTCTGGGCGCTGCTGGCGCTGGTCGCGATCCCGCTCGCGATCCCGCCGCTGCGCCTCGTCAGCAACGGCGCGACCGGCCGCGACCTCGTGCCGGTGCTGTCCGGCACCGGACGGCTCCTGCTCGGCTACGCCGTGGCCCTGAGCGTCGGCCTCGTGATCGCGACCCTCACGACCTAGCGGTCGGCGACCCGTCCTGCGGCGTGTCACGCGGCCCGTCGAGGTCGTCGAGGTCGTCGTCGTGGTCCTCGGCCCTCGTCGACGCGTCGATGCGGGCGTTGATCCCGCGGTAGGCCGAGGTGAAGCCGAGGACGGCCCCCTCGCGCGGCGTGCGCAGCACGAACGCGGAGACGACGCCGGAGACCAGGAACGCGAACAGGATGAGCCACACGCCGCGCACGCCGACGAGGTAGAGCACGCCGCCCACCGCCACGAGCATCGCGACGCGCAGCATCGTGTAGACGAACACCGGGTGCTGCCGCGCCACCGGGCCACTGCCGACCTCGGGCGCATCGACAGCCTCGCCGCCGGGGAGGTCGACGGGATCGGAGCTGGGCTGGTCGGTCACGGTGTCACGGTACGTCGGGATCCTGGCCGCCCACGTCGGGGGCCTCGCCGCGGCGCCGGTCGCGCATCTTGCGGCTCCACTCGTCGTCGGCGAGCTTGCGCAGGAACGCGGGGTCGTCGTCGGGCGCCGGCTGCGGGGCCGACCGTCGCGCGACCACGCGGCCCAGGGGGCCCACGTCGCCCGCGGGCACCTGCTCGCGCGACGGTCGCCCGGCGATGAGCCAGGCCACCGCGCCGAGGAACGGGATCAGCACGATGACGACGAGCCACAGCCACTTCGGCAGCGACCGGGTGAGGACGCCCGGGATCAGGATGCAGTCGATCAGCGCGTAGAGCGTCACCACGAGCGGCACGGCGTAGAGCAGGAACCTCAGCAACGCCCGCACCTCCTCGCACTGTCCGACACCACGAGCGTACGTCGACTTCCGCGGCGCCGCCGCCGTGGGCGACGGTGCCGGTCCTCAGACGCCGGCGTAGGAGTGCAGGCCGGTGATCAGGATGTTGACGCCGACGTAGTTGAACACGAAGCACCCGAAGGCCACGAGCGCGATGGCCGCGGCCTTGCGGCCCTTCCAGCCGACCGTGGCGCGGGCGTGGAGGTAGGCGGCGTAGGCGACCCAGGTGATGAACGCCCAGGTCTCCTTCGGGTCCCAGCCCCAGTAGCGGCCCCAGGCGTTCTCGGCCCAGATGGCTCCGGCCACGATCGCGAACGTCCACAGCGGGAACATGAACGCGTGGATGCGGTAGGCCATCGCGTCGAGCCTGGCCGACTCCGGCAGGCGCCGGGCCAGCCAGTCGAGGCGGTGGGGCCGGCCCGCGGCGTGGCGGCGCTCGCTGGCGTCGGCCACGAGGAACAGCAGGGTCACGGTGGCGCCGATGCAGAACGCTGCGCCGCAGATCATCGCGGCCGACACGTGGATCACGAGCCAGTAGGACTTCAGCGCGGGGACGAGCTGCGCGGCCTCGGTGTAGAGGAACGTCATGGCCGCGCCGAGGATGAGCAGCACCGGCGTCACGACGAACACACCGAGCCAGCGCAGGTCGCGCTTGAGCGACATCACGCAGAAGGTCAGTGCGATGGCGAACGCCGAGGTCATCGAGAACTCGCACATGTTGCCCCACGGGGCGCGCTCCACCGACAGCCCGCGCAGCAGCACCGCGGCACCGAGGAGGAGCGTCCCGAGCCACGTGGTCGACATCCCGATGTTGCCGGCGCGCCGGCCCGGAGGCAGGGAGCCGTCGTCCGGGCCGCCGACCATGGTGGCGACCTTGGTCGCCACGGCGACCGACCCGGCCTCGGCGTCGGTGGCGGCCGGGGCGGACGAGGCGGGGACGAGGTCGCGGCCGCGCATCGACGCGAACGACACGGCGAAGGCGATCATCGCGACCGTGTAGGCGGCCATGGCGCCGTAGACGAGGTAGTTGCTGTACGTCGCCAGCGTCTCGTTGACCGTCACGCGCTCTCCTCCGGCCCCTGGGGGGCGGTCGTCCTGGTGCTGGTGGTCGTCCCGAGCGCGGCAGCCAGGGAGTCGACCTCGTCGGCGACGCTGGCGTGCTCGGAGCGGGTGAGGCCCGCAACCTCGACGAGGGTAACCCCCTCGGGCCCGGACGACACGCGGACCCAGACCCGGCGCCGGCGCACCAGCAGCGAGAGGGCGAGCCCGGTGATGGCGACGAGCGCCGCGACGAGCGCGAGGTTCTTGCCCGGGTCGCTCGCCACGGTGAACGAGGCCCACTGGACGTAGCCGTCGAGCGTGACCGTGCCGTGCCCGCCGGGCAGGGGCCAGGACTGGCCGGGGCGCAGGGCCGCGCTCGAGAACGCCTTCAGGTTCGTCGTGTCGAGCTTGTAGACCGACTGCGGCTTGCCGGAGTCGAGGCCGAGGTCGCCGGAGAACGCGATGAGGACGACGCCCGGGTCGTCGGCGGCGGGGAAGGTCGACCGCGGGCCGAGCTTCGGGTCGGCGAAGAAGGTCGGCAGGAAGAAGCCCTGGAGGCCGAGCTGGGGCTTGGTGTCGGGGGCCTTCACGACGCCGGTCGAGGTGAAGTTGCCGTCCTGCGGGAGGAAGACGACCGAGTCGTGGAACACGACCTGGCCCTTCGCGTCCTTGATCGTGATCGTCGGGGCGTAGCCGTGGCCGACGAGGAACACCTTCACGCCGCCGACGAGCAGCGGCTCGTTGACCTGGATGGTCTCGTTGCTCGGCGCGGCACCGGGCTCGCGCGTGACGACGACGTCGGCGGAGAACTCGCGTGCGAACCCGTTCTGCTGTCCCCCGCGCTGGTAGTCCGCGGTGAACTTCGTGAGCGTGAACGCGAACGGCGGGAGCGACGCGTCGTCGTAGGCCTTGCCGGGGGTGAAGGAGTCGAACTGCCCGCGGGTGTCGGCGAACGACGAGCCCTCGCGCACGATCACCGTGCCCTTGAAGCCGAACAGCGACCCGAGGGCCAC
>JADGOZ010000194.1 GCA_017882705.1 Candidatus Nanopelagicales bacterium
CCGAGCTGCTCGACCTTGCCGGCGTTCATGACCGCGATGGTGTCGGCCATGGTCATGGCCTCCTCCTGGTCGTGCGTCACGTGGACGAACGTCAGGCCGACCTCGGTCTGGATCCGCTTGAGCTCGAGCTGCATCTGACGCCGCAGCTTGAGGTCGAGGGCGCCGAGCGGCTCGTCGAGCAGCAGCACCTGCGGCTGGTTGATGAGCGCGCGCGCGAGCGCGACACGCTGCTGCTGACCGCCGGAGAGCTGCTGCGGCTTGCGCTTGGCGAGGCCGGTGAGCTCGGTGAGTGCGAGCATGTCCTCGACGACCTTCTTGACGTCCTTGATGCCGCGGCGGCGGAGGCCGAACGCCACGTTCTCGTAGATGTCGAGGTGCGGGAACAGCGCGTAGCTCTGGAACACGGTGTTGACCGGGCGCTTGTAGGGCTTGGCCCACGTGACGTCCTGGTCGCCGATGAGGACGGAGCCCGCGGTGGGCTCCTCGAGACCTGCCACCATGCGCAGCGTCGTGGTCTTCCCGCAGCCCGACGGTCCGAGCAGGGCGAAGAACGAGCCCGCGGGGATCGTGAGCGTGAGGTCGTCGACGGCCACGAAGTCGCCGAAGCGCTTCGTGACGTCGATGATCCGCAGGTCGGCGCCGGCCGAGGATGTGGTCATCGGATCAGGAGCCCTTCACCTTGTTGAACGCAGCGGCGTAGGTCTTCTCGGTCGCCTCGTCGAGACCCATGAACAGGTGGGTCTTCGCGAGGAAAGCGGCGTCCGGGAAGATCAGCGGGTTGTCGACCAGGGTCTTGTCGATCTTCGCCATCTCCTCCTTCGCGCCGTTGACCGGGCAGATGTACTGCACGTACGCCGTGAGCTGCGCGGCGATCGCCGGGTCGTAGTAGAAGTTCATGAGCTCGGTGGCGTTCTTGGTGTGCTGCGCCATGTTCGGGATCAGCATGTTGTCGGCCCAGATCATCATCCCGGCCTCGGGCTGCACGAACTTGATCGCCGGGTTGTCGGCCTGCAGCTGCACGACGTCGCCCGACCACGCCATGCACGCGAGCGCGGTGCCGTTCGAGAGCAGCGAGGAGTAGTCGTTACCGGTGAACTGGCGGATCTGCCCGGAGTCGTTGGCCTTCTGGAGGACGTCGACGGCGTTGTGGAAGTCGTCGGCGGTGAAGTTCGACGGGTCCTTGCCCATGTCGAGCAGGATGAGGCCGATCGTGTCGCGCCACTCGGTGAGGACGGTGACCTTGCCCTTGAGGTCGGGGCGGCTCAGCAGCTCGGTGATCGTCTTGACCTCGGGGACCTTCGCTGAGTTGTAGGCGATGCCGGTGACGCCGGACTGCCACGGGGCGGAGTAGTCGCGGTTCTTGTCCCACGTCGGCGACTTCAGCGAGTCGATGAGGTTGGCCGCGATGTTGGGGGTGAGGGACTTGTCGACCTTCTGCACGAAGCCCTCGCGCACGAGGCGCGCGGCCATCCAGTCGGTGAGGGCCATGAGGTCGCGGCCGGTGTCCTGGCCGGCCCGCAACGCCGGCACGATCTTGGCGTAGAACGAGTCGTTGTCGTTGATGTCCTCGGTGTAGGCCACCGTGACGCCGGTCTTCGTCTTGAACTGGTCGAGCGTCGGGTGGACGTTCTGGTTCTTGGCGTCGACGTCGATGTAGAGCTGCCAGTTGCTGAACGCCAGCGTCTTGTCCGTGTCCGACTTGTCGGGGGCGGTCGGCGCCGCGCTGCTGCTGGTGTTGGCAGTCCCCTTCGTGCCGCAGGCGGCCAGGAGGGGCGAGCCGACGACGGCGACGCCGCCGAAGGCAGCGGCCTGGAGCAGGCGACGCCGCGGGACTCCGGCGCGTGCAGCGGCGCGGACGGCCTCGGTCATCGGGTCGGTAGGGCGCTCGGCCATCGTGATGTCTCCTTGGTGCGTTCTGCGGGCGGTGCGGTCGGGGTCGGGCTGCGGTCCGGCGACGCGGTCAGCGGTCGCCGAAGATGGTGCGGTGCCAGTCCTTGCGGACGTCACCGGTGATGTCGATCGAGACGTGCTTCACCTGCGTGTACTCGTCGAAGGAGTACTGGCTCATGTCCTTGCCGAAGCCGGACGCCTTGTAGCCGCCGTGAGGCATGTCGGACACGATCGGGATGTGGTCGTTGATCCACACGCACCCGGCCTGGATCTCACGGCTGGCACGCAGCGAGCGCACGACATCACGCGTCCAGGCCGACGCGGCGAGCCCGAACGGCGTGTCGTTGGCGAGCGCGATGCCCTCGTCGTCGGTGTCGAACGGGAGCACGACCAGGACGGGGCCGAAGAGCTCCTCCTGCACGATCTCCGCGTCCTGAGCGACGCCGGTGACGAGCGTGGGCTCGTAGTAGGCGCCCTTCGCGAGCTCTCCGCCGGGAACCCGGCCGCCGACGACGATGGTCGCGCCGTAGCCGCGCGCGCGGTCGACGTAGCCCGCGACGCTGTCGCGCTGGCGCAGCGAGACGAGCGGACCCAGGTCCGTCGACGGGTCCTTCGGGTCGCCGAGGCGCACCGTGCGCATCACGTCGGCCACGCCGGCCACGAACGCGTCGTAGAGCGGGCGCTGGACGTAGGCGCGGGTGGCGGCGGTGCAGTCCTGGCCGGAGTTGATGAGAGAACCGGCGACGGCGCCCTGCACGGCCGCCTCGAGGTCGGCGTCGTCGAACACCACGAACGGCGCCTTGCCGCCGAGCTCGAGATGCACCCGCTTGACCGTCTTGGACGCGAGCTCCATGACGCGCATGCCGACCGGGGTGGAACCGGTGAAGGAGGTCATGCGTACGTCGGGGTGGGTGAGCAGCGCCTCGCCGACGACGCGACCCGCGCCGGTGAGGACGTTGACCACGCCGTCAGGGATCCCCGCCCTGGTGCAGTCCTCCGCGAGCATGAGCGACGTGAGCGGCGTGATCTCGGCAGGCTTGAGGACGATGGTGTTGCCCGCGGCGATGGCCGGGAGCACCTTCCAGATCGCCATCTGCAGGGGGTAGTTCCACGGCGCGATCGATCCCACGACGCCGATCGACTCGCGGCGCAGCATCGACGTGTGGAGCCCGTCGTACTCCGCGGCCGCCTTGCCCTCGAGGTTGCGCGCGGCACCGGCGTAGAAGGAGACGTTGTCGATCGAGCCGGGCACGTCGAACTCGCGCGTGAGCTTGATCGGCTTGCCGGCCTGCGCGGTCTCGAGCTGGGCGTAGTCCTCGACCCGCTCCGACATCGCGGCGGCGAGGGAGTTCAGCGCGGCAGCGCGCTCGCCCGGCGTGGCCCGCGACCAGCCGGCGTGCGCGGCCTTCGCCGCGGCTACGGCGACGTCGACGTCGCGCGGACCGGCGAGGTCCGTCGAGGCGACGACCGAGCCGTCGGCGGGGTTGATGACGTCGTGCGTCTCGCCCGCCGTCCCGGTGCGAAACCCGCCCGCGATGTACTGGTAGCCGTGATCCGGCACCGGCCCTCCTCCACGCAACGACGAACGCAGCCCCCCGCCCCGCGCCGGAAGTGTCGTGATCCTTACACGGGGCCGGGGACGAAACAAGGGATTCCGCAGCCAGAACCGCGCTTGGCGACGGATTGCATCGTGTTTGTAACCTGAGAGCGAGGTTTCCCGTACCTGACCGTGGTCGGCCGCTCACGCTGGCGACACCACGGTGCGGCCCGGGCGCCCTCCGCACAACCGACAGGCTGCCAAGGTACGGCGCAGATGCCTGACGCCTTGTCTGGTCGGCTGCTACGCTCGTGCGCCGTGGGCTCCCCCGACCGTCTCGCCGACATCTACCCCAGCGTCCGCGAGGTCCTCGCCCTGGCGGCCGTGCGCGAGGGCGCTCCCGTGGTGCGTGCCGGCGAGTCCGCGCTCGGTCGCGCGGTCCGGTGGACCCACGCTGCGGAGGTCGCCGACGTCGCGCGCCTGCTCAAGGGTGGCGAGCTGCTGCTCACCACCGGCGTCCTGCTCCCCGCCGACGACATCGGTCTCGCCGACTACGTCCGCGGCCTGGCCGAGGCCGGGGTCACGGGCGTGCTCGTCGAGGTCGGTCGACGTTTCGACAGACTGCCCGACTCCATGGTGGACACGGCCGAGGAGCACGGGCTCGTGCTCGTCGAGCTGGCCCACGAGGTGCGGTTCGCGGCCGTCACCGAGGCGGTGCACGCCCGGATCGTCGACGCCCAGCTCGCCGAGCTGCGGGCCTCCGACGAGGTGCACGCGGCGTTCACCGAGCTCACCGTCGAGGGCGCGGCACCGACCGAGATCGTGCGCCAGGTGGCCCGGATGGCGGGGCGGCCGGTCGTCCTCGAGAACCTCGCGCACCAGGTGCTCGCGATCGATGCGGCGGGCGAGGACCTGTCGATCGTCCTCGACGGCTGGGAGGACCGCAGCCGCGCCGTCCGCGTGCACGGTCGCACGGCCTACGACGCCGGTAGCGGGTGGCTGCTGACCACCGTCGGAGCCCGTGGTCAGGACTGGGGGCGCCTCGTCCTCGTGACCGAGTCCGCACCCACGGTGCGCGACTCCATGCTCCTGGAGCGAGGGGCCGCGACCGTGGCGCTGTCCCGACTCGTCGAGCGCGACCGTGAGTCGCTCGAGCGGCAGAGCCACCGCACGCTGCTCACCGGCATCATCGCGGGGTCCGTCGCCCTCACGGAGACGACCGCCCGCGCTCAGGCTCTCGGCGTGCCGCTCGAAGGCCGAGCGCTCGTGTCGGTGCTCCTGCGCCTCAACCGGGGGCCGACCGGACCCGCGCTCGAGACCCAGGAACGGCTGCGCGACTTCGCCGAGACCGTCTCGGCCGCCGTGCGCGACACCCGCGGCGTCGCCCTCGTCGGCGGCGTCGACGACGCGACCGTGGGAGTGCTCCTGTCGCTGCCTCCGCGCGAGGACGTCGACAAGGCGCTCGAGCGGCTCTCGGCCGCCCTGACCAAGCGTGCGGCGAGCGGCCGCGTGGTGGTGGCGGCCGACGACTGGGTGATGGCCGTCGGGTCCATCGTCTCGTCGGTGCGCGACGTGCGTCGGGCGTTCCTCGAGGCGGCGCAGGTCGCCGATGCCGCCCCGTCGGGCGATGACGGCGTGGCCCGTCCCTACTACCGGCTGACCGACGTGCGCCTGCGGGGGCTGCTGCACCTGCTGCGCGACGACGACCGGCTGCAGACGTTCGTCGAGCGCGAGCTCGGACCGCTGCTCGCCCACGACGCGAAGCACTCGTCCGACCTCGTCGGCGTCCTGCGCACCTACCTCACCGCAGGACGCAACAAGTCCGCCGCGGCGGACGCCGCTCGCATGTCGCGTCCGAGCTTCTACGAGCGCCTGCACCGGATCGAGCGCGTCCTGTCGGTGGACCTCGGCTCCGTCGAGTCCTGCCTCTCCCTCCACGTCGCCCTGCTCGGCCTCGACGCCCTCCGCCGCTGACCGCGTCAGAGGCTGAACAGGCTCTCGGGCCCTACCGTTGGTCCATGTTCCTCGAGAACCTCGTCGTCGACGCCGTCGAACCGCAGCGACTGGGCCGGTTCTGGGAGGCGGTGCTGGGCGGCGAACGGCTGACCGACGAGCCCGACGGCTTCGAGACGCGGCTCACGGTCGAGGGCGGACCCGTGCTCGACCTGTGCCTCCAGCGCGTCCCCGAGCTCCTGCTCGAGTCACCGAGGCTCCAGCTGGACCTCGCAGGCGGAGCGCGCCAGGACCAGGAGGTCGAACGGCTGCTCGGCCTAGGGGCGCGACACCTCGACGTCGGTCAGCGCGACGTGCCGTGGGTGGTGCTCGCCGATCCGGAGGGCAATCCCTGCCGTGTCAGGGAGGAGCGGGCGGCGTACGCCGGCACCGGACCCCTCGCGGCGATCCGGCTCGACTCCGCCGAGCCGGGCACGGATGCGGAGTTCTGGTCCTGGCTGACCGGCTGGACCAGCACGGACGGCGACGCACCACGGTCCCTGCGGCACCCGTCGCTGCGCGGCCCGCTGCTCGAGCTGTGCCAGGAGCCGGCCCCCAAGGGGCCGAGCAAGAACCGGATGCACCTCGACATCCGGCTCGAGGCCGCAGACGACCCCGACGAGGTCGCGGCAGGCATCGCCGAGCGCAGCGGCCGCGAGCTCCACCCGGAGTGGGGCGAGCTGCCGTGGCGGCTCTACGCGGACCCGTCCGGCAACGAGTTCTGCGTGCTCCCAGCGAGGTCGTGAGGAACGCGCACGAGGGAGGAACGTGCACGTGGGCCCGCTCCCATCCGGGTGCGGGCCCACGTGCACGGGCAGGCGTCGCTGCGTCAGTTGAGCGAGGCCATGACGTGCTTGATGCGGGTGTAGTCCTCGAAGCCGTACATCGAGAGGTCCTTGCCGTAGCCAGAGTGCTTGAAGCCGCCGTGCGGCATCTCGGCGACCAGCGGGATGTGGGTGTTGATCCACACGCAGCCGAAGTCGAGACGCTTCGCCATGCGCATCGCGCGGCCGAAGTCGCGCGTCCAGACCGACGACGCCAGGCCGTACTTCACGCCGTTGGCCCAGCGCAGCGCCTCCTCCTCCTCGGTGAACCTCTGGATCGTCATGACCGGTCCGAAGATCTCGTTCTGGATCATCTCGTCGTCCTGCCTGAGACCGGCGATGACGGTGGGCTCGACGTAGAACCCCTGCGTGCCCTGGCGTACGCCGCCGGCCGCGATCGTCGCGTGGTCGGGAGTCCGCTCGATGAAGCCGAGCACCTGGTTGAGCTGGTTGATGTTGTTGACCGGCGGCACGAGCGAGTCACCACCACGCCCGCCCTCGAACGTGGTCTTCGTGGCCTTCGCCTGCTCTGCGAGCGCCGCGACGAAGTCGTCGTAGACGCCGGCACCGACGAGCACGCGGGTGGCCGCGGTGCAGTCCTGGCCGGCGTTGAAGTAGCCGGCCACGGCGAGCCACTCGGCCGCGGCCGCGACGTCGGCGTCGTCGAACACGACCACCGGTGCCTTGCCACCGAGCTCGAGGTGGACCCGCTTGAGGTCCTTGGCCGCCGACTCGGCGACCTGCATGCCGGCGCGAACCGAGCCGGTGATCGACACCATCGACGGCGTGGGGTGCTCGACGAGCGCACGACCCGTGTCGCGGTCACCCGTGATGACGTTGAAGACGCCCGGGGGCAGCGCGTCGGCCTCGGCGATGATCTCGGCCATGCGTACGGTCGAGACCGGCGTGGTGTCCGAGGGCTTGAGAACGACGGTGTTGCCCGCGGCGATCGCCGGTGCGTACTTCCAGACCGCCATCATCATGGGGTAGTTCCACGGTGACACCTGGCCGATGACGCCGACGGGCTCGCGCCGGATGATCGAGGTGAAGCCGGTCATGTACTCGCCGGCGGCGCGCCCCTCGAGCACGCGGGCGGCGCCCGCGAAGAAGCGGATCTGGTCGATCATCGGAGGGATCTCCTCCGAGTGCGTGACGGCGATCGGCTTGCCGGTGTTCTGCGACTCGAGCTCGACGAGCTCGTCGGCGTGCGCCTCGAGGGCGTCGGCGATCTTCAGCAGCGCCTTCTGCCGCTCGGACGGCGTCGTGTCGCGCCACGTCTCGAAGGCGGCCGAGGCGGCGGCGTAGGCCCGGTCGACGTCCTCGGCGCCGGACACCGGCGCCGTGCCGAACACCTCGCCGGTGCTCGGGTCGACGAGGTCGCTGGTGCGGCCCTCGACGGAGTCGACGGACTCGCCGTTGACGAAGTTGCGCAGGGTGCGCTTGTCACTCACGCGGATCTCCCAGGTCGTGGGTCAGGAGCGTCGGCCGAGGTCCTCCGGAAGGTTCCCGGGCCACCGTGACGCGGGTCATACCCTAGCCGCACGGGTTCGCTTATCGATAGACAGGACGGGTTTCTGCGACAGAATCCGCAACAATTCGGGACTGAGACTGCGGATTCACTTGCCAAGCCACCGTCTGATCCCGCACGATGCTCGACGTGGTGACCCGCGAACGGACGGTCCACGTCGGCCTCGACGACGTGAGCAAGGCCATCATCGAGCAGCTGCAGGAGGACGGCCGTCGGCCGTACGCCGCGATCGGCAAGGCCGTCGGCCTGTCCGAGGCGGCGGTGCGCCAGCGCGTCCAACGGCTCAACGAGTCCGGGGTCATGCAGATCGTGGCCGTGACCGATCCGATGCAGGTCGGGTTCGCACGTGCCGCCATGATCGGAGTCAAGGTCGAGGGCGACGTCGAGACCGTCGCCGACCAGATGGCCGCCATGAGCGAGGTCGACTACCTCGTCATCACCGCCGGCGGCTACGACATCCTCGCCGAAGTCGTGTGCGAGGACGACGAGCACCTCCTCGAGGTGGTCAACCGCCGCGTCCGGGCAATCCCCGGGGTGCGCCACACGGAGACCTTCGTCTATCTGAAGCTCCGCAAGCAGATCTACACCTGGGGAACACGATGACCACGTCACCGCAGTACGTCAGCGAGCCCGGCGACGACAAGCTCGCCGACATCGCCCGCGACCACCTCTGGATGCACTTCACCCGCCACTCGGTCTACGAGCAGGGCGGGCACGTCCCGATCATCGTGCGCGGCGAGGGCCACCACATCTGGGACGACCAGGGCAACCGCTACATCGACGGCCTCGCCGGTCTCTTCACCGTGCAGGCCGGCCACGGCCGCCAGGAGCTCGCCGACGCCGCCGCGAAGCAGATGGCGGAGCTGGCCTACTTCCCGCTCTGGTCCTACGCCCACCCCAAGGCCATCGAGCTGGCCGAGCGCCTCTCGCACTACACCCCGGGCGACCTCAACCGCGTCTTCTTCACCACCGGTGGCGGCGAGGCCGTGGAGAGCGCCTGGAAGCTGGCGAAGCAGTACTTCAAGCTCACCGGAAAGCCCATGAAGCACAAGGTGATCAGCCGCAACGTGGCCTACCACGGCACGCCGCAGGGTGCGCTGTCGATCACCGGTATCCCGGACGCGAAGAAGTACTTCGAGCCGCTCGTGCCCGGCACGCACAAGGTGCCGAACACCAACTTCTACCGCGCGCCCTACCACGCCGACGACATCGAGGCGTTCGGTCGCTGGGCCGCGTACCGCATCGCCGAGGCGATCGAGTTCGAAGGCCCCGACACCGTCGCGGCCGTGTTCCTCGAGCCCGTGCAGAACTCCGGCGGCTGCTTCCCGCCGCCCCCCGGCTACCTCGAGCGCGTCCGCGAGATCTGTGACCAGTACGACGTGCTCATGGTCGCCGACGAGACGATCTGCGCCTTCGGCCGAATCGGCGAGATGTTCGCCACCTCGCGGTTCGGCGTCACACCGGACATCATCACGTGCGCGAAGGGCATGACCTCCGGCTACGCCCCCATCGGCGCGATGATCGCGAGCGACCGCCTCTTCGAGCCGTTCAAGCACGGCACGACCTACTTCGCCCACGGCTACACCTTCGGCGGGCACCCGGTGTCGGCGGCCGTGGCGCTGGCCAACCTCGACGTCTTCGAGCGCGAGGGCATCAACCAGCACGTGCGCGACAACGAGGGCGCGTTCAAGGCCACCCTGGACAAGCTCAAGGACCTCGACATCGTGGGCGACGTCCGCGGTGCCGGCTTCTTCTACGGCATCGAGCTGGTCAAGGACAAGGCCACCAAGGAGACGTTCAGCGACGACGAGGCCGAGCGCCTCCTGCGCGGATACCTCTCCAAGGCGCTGTTCGACGCCGGTCTCTACTGCCGCGCCGACGACCGTGGCGACCCGGTCATCCAGCTCGCCCCGCCGCTGACGGTCGGCCAGGCGCAGTTCGACGAGATCGAGCAGATCCTGCGTGCCGTCCTGCTCAAGGGCCAGGACATCCTGTAACCCGCACTCCACGACGAGAAAGGTCCTCATGGACCCCAGCACGATCCCCGCACCCGGGTCCTCCGAGAGGACCCGGGTGCGGCGTATCTCGGAGAAGGCGGTCGAGGACCGCGGCGTGGTCGAGGCGATCCTCGACGCCGGCCTCGTGGCCCACGTCGGCATCGTCGAGGAGAGCGGCCAGCCCTACGTCGTCCCCGTCGCCTACGCCCGCGAGGGCGATCGGCTGTTGTTCCACGGCTCCACGGGATCCCGGTTGTTCCGTCGACTCGCCGAGGGTGCGCCGACATGCGTCACGGTCACGCTCCTCGACGGACTCGTGCTCGCCCGCTCGGCCTTCGAGAGCTCGATGAACTACCGCGGCGTCATGGCGCTCGGCACCTGCACGGTGCTCGACGGCGACGAGCGCGACGACGCGCTGCGTCTCATCTCCGACCACCTGCTCCCCGGCCGGTGGGGCGACATCCGTCCGCCGTCGAGGAAGGAGATCGCCGCCACGCTCGTGCTGGCGCTCCCGCTCGACGAGGTCAGCGCGAAGGTGAGCGACAAGATGCCGGAGGACGACCCGCAGGACGTCGACCGACCCGTGTGGGGCGGCGTCGTCCCGTTGCGCGAGAGCTTCGGCGAGCCGGTGGCCGACGAGCGCGGATCGGCGTATCCCGTCCCTGCCTACCTCGGAAGCTGGACGCGATGACGAGCAACGACTACCGCCGGCTGTCGTTCTGGTGGGACTCGCTCCCCGAGGAGCTCGCCGGACCGGTCCGCCCGGCTCTCGAGGGATCCACGACGGCCGACGTCGTCGTCGTCGGCGCGGGCTACACCGGCCTCTGGACGGCGTACTACCTGGCGAAGGCCGACCCGTCGCTGAAGGTCGTGGTCCTGGAGGCCCAGACCGCCGGATTCGGCGCGAGCGGACGCAACGGCGGCTGGGCCTCGGCGCTGTTCCCGACCTCGCTGTCGAAGGTCGCGGAGTCGTCGTCGCGCACCGCCGCCGTCTCGCTGCTCGAGGCGATGTTCGACACCGTCGACGAGGTCGGGCGGGTGACGCAGGAGGAGGGCATCGACTGCCACTTCCGCAAGGGCGGCACCATCGCGCTGATCCGCACGCCGGTGCAGATGGAGCGCGCCAAGGCAGAGATCGAGGACCACCGCTCCTGGGGCTTCGGGCCCGAGCACTTCGCGCTGCTCTCGGCGGACGAGGCGCGTGCGCGCCTCGGCGCCACCGACGTGCTCGGCGCGACCTACTCCCCCGACTGCGCCTCGATCCACCCCGCCCGCCTCGTACGCGGACTCGCGCTCGCGGTCGAGCGGCTCGGCGTGACGATCCACGAGCGCACCCGGGTCTCGGCGATCGAGCCGGGCGTCGTCCGCACCGAGCGCGGCGACGTGCGCGCGCCGAGGATCGTGCGCGCCACCGAGGCGTGGACCGCGGAGCTGCCCGGACACGAGCGCGACATCGCCCCGGTCTACTCCCTCGTGCTGGCCACCGAGCCCCTGCCTGCCGACGTCTGGGACGAGATCGGGCTGCGGTCCGGCGAGACGTTCAACGACCACCGGCACCTGATCATCTACGGTCAGCGCACCACGGACGACCGCTTCGTCTTCGGCGGCCGCGGCGCGCCCTACCACCTCGGCTCGAGGATCAAGCCGGAGTTCGACCGTGAGCCGGCGGTCTTCGACGAGCTCTGGCGCGTGCTCGTCGAGCTGTTCCCCGCGGTGACGCGGTACGCCGTGACGCACACCTGGGGTGGTCCGCTCGGTATCCCGCGCGACTGGTACCCGTCCGTCGGGCTCGACCCCGCGACCGGGATCGGGTGGGGCGGCGGCTACGTCGGCGACGGAGTGGCCTCGAGCAACCTCGCCGGTCGCACCCTCGCCGACCTCGTCCGTGGTGAGGCGACCGCACGCACCGCCCTGCCCTGGGTGAACCGCCGCTCGCCGAAGTGGGAGCCCGAGCCGCTGCGCTGGCTGGGTGTCAACCTCGGGTTGCGGGTGATGGGCTCGGCCGACGGCGCCGAGGACCGCACCGGCAAGCCCTCGCGACGTGCCGAGATCCTCGCCCCGTTCCTCGGAGGTCACTGATGAGCGCCGACGAGCTCTCCCCCGCCGAGGCACTGCGCACCATGGTGGTGGCCTACGCCGACGTCCTCGACGGAGCGCTCGAGCCGACCGGACCTCGTGCGGGGTTCGACAGCGGCGACCCGCAGACCGGCACGATGGTGTTCTTCGACGGTCACGGCGTGAGCGTCGGCGTCTGGGAGTGCACGCCCGGCGGGTGGGCGATCTCCGACCGACCGACGACCGAGACGATGCTGCTCCTCGGCGGCACCGTCACGATCACGCCGCTCGACGGCGAGCCGGTCGAGCTCGGCGAGGGCGACGTGTTCGTCCTGCCGAAGGGCTGGTCCGGTCGCTGGGACGTCACGGAGACCGTGCGCAAGCTCTTCGTCCTCGTCGAGTGACACAGCACGATCGACGAGGACCGGCCGGCAGGGCTGGTGCAGGATGGCGGGCATGGAGTTCCGGGCGACACTCGACCTGCACGGGAAGACTGCCACGGGCATCAGCGTTCCCGCTGACGTGGTCGAGTCCCTCGGCGCAGGCAAGCGCCCCGCCGTGACCGTCAGGCTCAAGGCACACACCTACCGCAGCACCATCGCCCCCATGGGCGGGCAGTTCTTCCTCCCCGTGTCAGCGGAGAACCGAGCGGCCGCAGGCGTTTCCGCCGGTGACGTGCTCGACGTCGATGTCGAGCTGGACACCACGAAGCGCGAGGTCGAGATTCCTGCGGACCTCGCCGCCGCTCTGAGGACGAGCCTCGCTGCGACCCGTGCCTTCGAGGCGCTGTCCTACAGCAACCAGCGTCGCCACGTGCTCGCGATCAACGCCGCGAAGGCCGAGGAGACACGGGCACGGCGTATCGCGAAGGCGGTCGAGGAGCTGTCGGGCCGATAGGAGCGACCCCGCGTCCCGATCTGCTGCAGGTCAGGCGATCGGCTGGATCGCGCCCGACTCGACGAGGGAGAAGGCGCGTCCGGGCGTCGGGTCGTAGACCTCGACCAGCAGGTCGTGGCCGGTGAAGCCGAAGTAGGCGGAGGTCGACTTCCCCGCGGGCTGGACCAGCAGGGCCCCGCCGGCCAGCTGCTTCGACGTCGCGCCCTGCACCGCCGCCCAGGTCACCAGGGTGTCGTGGGCGCCGGTCTTCTCGTAGGTGCCGACGGTCAGGTGCGGGTCCTTCGTGCCGACCGGCACGCCGACCGGCAGGTAGCGCACGTAGACGTTCGCCGAGTCGATCGTGACCTCGTAGGTGTCGAGGCCCTGGGCACCGGCCCAGTAGATCGAGTGACCCGCGGACTCGGCCACCACCAGCAGCTGGTCCTTGGTCATGACCACGGCACCGGGCCCGGCGGTGCCCTGGCTGGCTGGGACAGGGGTCGACGAGGAGCGCCAGGCGAAGACGCCCGCGCCGAGGACCAGGACGATCACGGCCGCGAGCACCAGCAGGAGGGGCCGCCTGCGCACGCGTGGCGCGGAGGCCGCGGCGTGATCGACGTCGCTGCCCGGGACGGGAGCGCTCGCAGGGCCCTGCTCGTGGATGTCGGTGTCAGCCTGGGGATTCACGCGGTCACGCTACCTCGGGCGGCCCGCGAGGTGGCCGAGGCACGCGGGGGGCCCGCCCACGAGACCGATCGGGCGCGTCCGACCGCCGGGCACCTGCTCGCCCGCGGCGAACGGTGGGCGCTGGGCCGGACGAGAACCTCTCGATCACCTCAAGTTGCCGTGAGAGGGGCCGATACCCGTCGGGAACCAGGGAAGCCAACCCTCAGCAACAGATCACATCCACGCAGCCGGCCACCCCACCAGCGAGAGCGCTGACGGCCGTCTCGGACCCGGAGGACCACCCCATCATGAGCACTCATCCCCTGACGCGCACGCTGGTCGCCGTGAGCAGCGCCGCCGTCCTCGTCGCCGCCGGCGGGGCGCTCGCCGCGCCGGCGTCCGCGGCCGTCAAGGCCAAGCCCCTCAGCACGGTGTACATGTGCGTCGGGAAGGGCAGCAAGGTCGTCAGCCTCTCGGCGGCGACCCGCGCCTGCCCGAAGGGCACCGTCAAGTACGTGCTCTTCAGCGCCGCCGTTCGCGGAGCCGCGGGTCCCGCCGGCGCCGCCGGTGCGACCGGTGCGACCGGGGCCCAGGGCGCCACGGGCGCGACCGGTGCTCAGGGAGCCACCGGCGCC
>JADGOZ010000041.1 GCA_017882705.1 Candidatus Nanopelagicales bacterium
CGTACCGCCTCGGCGTCGTCCGCGGCGTCCTCGACCGTCTCGGCGAGCAGCGCCAGGGCGCCGACCGGGGTCTTGAGCTCGTGGGAGACGTTGACCACGAAGTCCCGGCGGATCGCCTCAAGACGGCGAGCCTCGGTGCGGTCCTCGGCGAGGACGAGCACCAGGCCGGGGCCGACGTGCGCGACGCGCACCTGCAGCAGCACCATCCCGCGGCCGACCGGCCCTCGCGGCAGCTCGAGCTCCTCGTCCCGGATCTCGCCGGTGCGTCGCACGTCAGCGATGAGGTCCCGGATCGACGCATGGACGATCCGGCCGTCCCGGACCACGCCGAGGGAGTAGGCAGGGGGGCTCGCGCGCAGCACCTGGTCGTCGTCGTTGATGACGATCGCGGCCGAGCGCAGCACGGCCAGCACCCTGACGAGGCCCTCGTCGAGCTCACGCGGGGGCGCGTCAGGGATCGTGCGCTGGGCGCGCTCGCTGAACCGGAACGCGAGCGTGGCGCCGACGCCGGTCACCAGGCCGAGAAGGCCGACGAGTACGATCGAGATTTCGTCCACGTCGACAGAGTACGGTCACGGCGGACAGCACTCGGAGCATCGGCCGCAGTGGATGTGAGACCGACGACCGACGTTCACCTGGACGGCGCGCAACGTTCATCTCCCGCTGGCAGGATCCCGGGAAGTTGAACTAGGAGAGGGTTGACATGCGGGAGATCTTCGAAGCCGAGCTGCGGTCACTCGGTGAGGACCTGACGACGATGAGTCGCCGGGTCGAGGCAGCGATCACGAGTGCAGGGATCGCCCTCCTGACCGCGGACCTCCAGGTGGCCGAGTCCGTCATCGCCGAGGATCTTGCGATCGACGCCCTCGAGCGCGATCTGGACGAACGCTGCATCCTGCTCCTCGCGCAGCAGCAGCCGGTGGCCACCGACCTGCGGGTCGTCGTCTCCGCCCTGCGGATGAGCGCGACCCTCGAGCGCATGGGCGACCTCGCCCGCCACGTCGCCCAGATCGCTCGCGGTCGTTACCCGCACGAGGCCGTCCCCAGCTCGCTGTCCGGCACGTTCTCGGAGATGCACGACGCCGCGACCCGGGTCGCCCGTCGCACCACGACGCTGCTGAGCACGCACAACCTGTCGGTCGCCGAGGACATCGAGCGCGACGACGACCTTCTCGACGCCCTGCACGAGGACACGTTCACGGCGCTCCTCGCCGGCGGGTGGCACGGGACCCCCCAGGAGACGGTCGACGTCACGCTGCTCGGCCGGTACTACGAGCGGTTCGGCGACCACGGCGTCTCGATCGCCCGTCGTGTCACGTACCTGGTGACCGGCGACTTCGGCGCCGAGGAGTCCGCGATCACGCACTGACCGCGGCGTGGGCGGCACCGGCTCCGCCGGGCATCCCTGCGAAGCACTCACGACGAAGGGGAGGAGCCAGGTGGCTCCTCCCCTTCGTCGTCGGTATCCGGTGGTGCAGGTGGTGCGGGTGCTCAGCGACCCTGGTTGGCGACGGCCTTGATGGCCTCCGCAGCAGCATCGGGGTCGAGGTACGTGCCACCCTTGACGACGGGCTTGAGGGTCTCCTCGTCCAGCTCGTACTGCAGCGGGATGCCGGTCGGGATGTTGATTCCCGCGATGGTCTCGTCGTCGACGTCGTCGAGGTACTTCACGATGGCGCGGATCGAGTTGCCGTGCGCGGCCACGAGGACGGTCTTGCCGGCCTGGAGGTCCGGCACGATGTCGCTGGTCCAGTAGGGCAGCGCACGCACGAGGACGTCCTTGAGGCACTCGGCCCGCACGACCGGCTCGCCCGCGTAGCGCGGGTCCGTGTCCTGGGAGAACTCCGAGCCGAGGTCGATCTCGGGCGGCGGGACGTCGTAGGACCGACGCCAGAGCATGAACTGCTCCTCGCCGTACGTCGCCAGCGTCTGCTTCTTGTCCTTGCCCTGGAGGGCGCCGTAGTGACGCTCGTTCAGGCGCCAGCTGCGCTTGACCGGGATCCAGTGACGGTCGGCGGCGTCCAGGGCGAGGTTGGCGGTCGTGATGGCGCGACGCAGCAGCGAGGTGTGCACCACGTCGGGCAGGACGCCCGCGTCGGTGAGCAGCTTGCCGCCGCGCTTGGCCTCCTCGACGCCCTTCTCGGAGAGGGCGACGTCCACCCAGCCGGTGAACAGGTTCTTGGCGTTCCACTCGCTCTCGCCATGGCGGAGCAGCACGAGGGTGTAGGTCATGGTGCCTATCCTGCCGCATCCGGACGGACCGGTTGCAGGGACTTCCGGCCTGCGGTCACCGTCGCGCGCGACGCTCGCGGGCGACCTCGTAGACGTCCAGGACCTGCGCGGCCGCCGCGTCCCAGCCGAAGCCCTCCGCGTGCCGACGTGCCCCCCGGCCGAGCAGCTCGCGGGCCGCGTCGTCGGCAAGCACGTCGGCGATCGCATCGGCCCAGGTCGCGGCGTCGTGCCCGGCGACGAGACGACCGGACACCCCGTCCCGGACCGCCGCGCGCAACCCGCCGACGTCCGCGGCGAGCACCGGAGTGCCGCAGGCCTGTGCCTCGGCGGCAACCAGTCCGAAGGACTCGCTGCGGGACGGCATGGCCACCACGTCGGCGGCACGGAACCAGTCGGCCAGCTCCGGGCGTGGCACAGGCGGACGGAAGAGCACGTCCTCCTCGACGCCGATGGAGGCCGCGAGGGCGGCGAGCTCACGCACGGCCGTCGGGCGACCGCTCGGGCCGCCCAGCACCATGAGCAGCGGCACGGGTCGACCCGTGGCGCGCAGCACCCCCAGAGCCCTGACCAGGACGTCGGGCCCCTTCAGCGGTTGCACGCGCCCAGCGAAGACCACCACCGGCCGGCCCGGCGGTAGCCCCACCCGCCCGCGCGCAGCTGCCCTGTCCCCGGGGGAGAACAGCTCGAGGTCGACGCCCGGAGCGATGGTGTGCACCAGCGCCGGGTCCGCGCCGTACAGCTCGACGAGGTCACGGGCCTCCTCGACCGTGCTCGCCACGAGCGCGTCCGCCTCGGCGACCACCTGCTCCTCGCCGATCATCCGTCCCGGCGGCTCCGGTGAGTCTCCCGGGGCGAGGGCGGCGTTCTTCACCTTGGCCATCGTGTGCATCGTGTGCACGAGCGGCACGTCCCAGCGGTCCGCGGCCAGCCAGCCGACCTGTCCGGACAGCCAGTAGTGCGAGTGCACGACGTCGTACCACCCGGCGGCGCGGGCGGCCTCGGAACGCAGCACTCCGGCGGTCATCGCGCACAGCTGGCCCGGCAGGTCGCTCTTGTCGAGCCCCTCGAAGGGGCCCGCCGGCACGTGGTGCACCAGCACCGGCGGCACCACACCTTCATCGACGTGCTCACCGAGCAGCACGGCCCGGGCCTCCGCGCGGTCGAGCACACGGCCGTCGGCGCCGGTACCGGGGAGCACCACGGTCTCCGGCAGGGCGGAGGACGTCGCCCGGGTGAAGATCTCGACCCTCACCCCGCGCCGGGCGAGGGCCTGGGAGAGCTCGGAGACGTACACGTTCATCCCGCCGGCGTCCCCGGTCCCGGGCTGGTCGAGAGGGGAGGTATGCACCGAGAGCATCGCGACCCGGAGCCGCCGGTGCGGGCTGTGGACCATCGTGTCAGGCCTCCGTCGCGACCACGACGCACGCCGGCGACGGCAGCGCGAGGACGTCGCGCACTGGCTCCGACGACCCGGGGGCGAGCACCACGAGCTCCGACGACACCTGGTCCGCGACCACCAGGAGACC
>JADGOZ010000042.1 GCA_017882705.1 Candidatus Nanopelagicales bacterium
CATCAACGTCGCCGACCTCCCGGTGCACCACCGTCTCGAGGACCGTGGCTGGTGACCTCCGTCCCGACCGGGGCTGACGCCCTCGTCGGGGTCCTCGCCCTCCAGGGCGACTTCCGCGAGCACGAGATCGCGCTCCAGGGGCGGGGCGTCGCGACGCGCCGCATCCGGTCGGTCGAGGACCTCGACGGGATCGACGCGCTCGTGGTGCCCGGTGGCGAGTCCACGACGATGAGCAACCTCGCCTTGCGCTGGGGGCTGATGGAGCCGATGCGCGCGCTCGTGCGCGGCGGGCTGCCGGCGTACGGCTCCTGTGCCGGGATGATCATGCTCGCCGACCGGATCGAGGGCGGGAGACCCGACCAGGAGACGATCGGCGGTCTCGACGTCACGGTCCTGCGCAACGCCTTCGGCCGCCAGGTGGACTCCTTCGAGGCCGACATCGACATCCCCGTCCTCGGGCCCGCGCCGCTGCACGCGGTCTTCATCCGCGCGCCGTGGGTCGAGGAGGCGGGGGAGTCGGTCCAGGTGCTCGGGCGCGTCCCGGCCGGTCCGGCCGCAGGTAGGATCGTCGCCGTCCGGCAGGGCCACCTGCTCGCGACGTCCTTCCACCCGGAACTCACCGGGGACACGCGTGTTCACGAGTACTTCGTCGAGATGGTGAGAGAGCAGGCATGAGCGGCCACTCCAAGTGGGCGACCACGAAGCACAAGAAGGCCGTGGTCGATGCCAAGCGCAGCAAGATGTTCGCGAAGCTGATCAAGAACATCGAGGTCGCCGCGCGGATGGGCGGCGGTGACCCCGCCGCGAACCCGACCCTCTACGACGCCATCTACAAGGCGAAGAAGAGCTCGGTCCCCATCGACAACATCGACCGCGCGGTGAAGCGCGGCTCGGGCGCCGAGACGGGCGGGGCGGACTACCAGACGATCATGTACGAGGGCTACGGCCCCAACGGCGTCGCGGTGCTCATCGAGTGCCTCACCGACAACCGCAACCGCGCCGCGTCCGACGTGCGGGTGGCCATGACGCGCAACGGCGGCTCGATGGCCGACCCGGGCTCGGTGTCCTACCTGTTCAGCCGCAAGGGCGTCGTCATCGTGCCCAAGGGATCGCTGAGCGAGGACGACGTCCTCACCGCCGTGCTCGACGCGGGTGCCGAGGAGGTGAACGACCTCGGCGAGGCGTTCGAGGTCGTGAGCGCGGCCGGCGACGTCGTCGCGGTCCGCACCGCGCTGCAGGAGCAGGGCATCGACTACGAGTCGGCCGACACGTCGTTCCTGCCGAGCATGTCCGTCGAGGTCGACGAGGACACAGCGCGCAGGGTCTTCCGCCTCATCGACGTCCTCGAGGACAACGACGACGTCCAGAACGTCTACGTCAATGCCGACGTGAGCGACGAGATCCTCGAAGCAATGGACGCTTGACCGGGGTGATCCTGTTCTTCTGCCTGTTTCCCGGCCCGGTGGGCCTGCACGGGAGCGAGATCACGCGCCGACGTCCGCGTCTCGGCGTGGCGGTCACCCCGCGGGCATGATCCTCCGTTAGCATCCGAACACCTGTTCGGTACGGCGGAGGGACTCGACGGCATGCGCGTGCTCGGAGTCGATCCTGGCCTGACCCGCTGCGGTGTCGGCGTCGTCGACGGATCGCCCGGTCGCCGTCTCACCCTCGTGCACGTCGAGGTCGTGCGGACGCCCGCGGACGCCGATCTCGCGCACCGCCTGCTCGGGATCGAGCAGGCCCTCGAGCTGGTCCTCGACGCCGTGCGGCCCGACGCCGTCGCCGTCGAGCGGGTCTTCAGCCAGCACAACGTCCGTACCGTCATGGGCACCGCCCAGGCCGGGGCGGTCGCGATCACCTGCGCGGCGCGCCGCGGCATCCCGGTCGTGCTGCACACCCCGAGCGAGGTCAAGGCCGCGGTCACCGGCAGCGGCCGCGCCGACAAGGACCAGGTGGGAGTCATGGTGGCCCGCCTCCTCGGGCTGACCGAGGTCCCCAAGCCGGCCGACGCCGCCGACGCTCTCGCCCTGGCCATCTGCCATCTCTGGCGCGGCGACTCCTCGGCCCGCCTCGCCGCGGCCGCAGCGGCGGCACCACGATCCCGGGTCCCGCGCAGCGCGGCCGCCGCCCGGGTGGCGCCCGGCCGCCGCGTGGCCGTGGGCGGTGACCGGTGATCGCCTACGTCCGCGGCTCCGTCGCCTCGGTCGGCGCGGGCACGGCCGTCGTCGACGTCGGTGGCATCGGTCTCGAGCTGCAGTGCGCGCCCGGCACGCTCGCCGGACTTCGGGTCGGGCACCCGGCGACCCTGGCGGCCACGCTCGTGGTCCGCGAGGACTCCCTGACGCTCTACGGCTTCGCCGACGAGGACGAGCGCTCGGTCTTCGAGATCCTGCAGACCGTCACCGGCGTCGGCCCGCGGCTCGCCCAGTCGGTGCTCACCGCGCTCTCGCCCGACGCGCTGCGCAGGGCGGTGGTCACCGAGGACCTGACCGCATTGATGAAGGTCTCCGGCGTGGGACGCAAGGGCGCGCAGCGCCTCGTGCTCGAGCTCAAGGACCGGCTCGGTTCCCCCGTCGGCGGGATCGTCGACCTCGGGTCCTCCGCGTCCTCCGGCCCGGCCTGGGAGGGCCAGGTCCGCGAGGCGCTCATCGGCCTGGGCTGGTCGCCGCGCGAGGCCGACGCCGCCGTCGCGGTCGTCGCGGACGAGGCGGAGCCCGACGCCGACGTCTCGACCGTGCTGCGCCTGGCCCTGCGCTCGCTGGACCGCGCATGACCGGCGACCTCGACCGCCCCGAGCTGGAGGTGCACGACGACGGCTCCCGGCTCGTGGCCGGTGACCCGGTCGCCGACGACGCCACCATCGAGGGCGCCCTGCGCCCGCGGACGCTGGACGCGTTCATCGGCCAGCAGCGCGTCAAGGACCAGCTCGGACTCGTGCTCGAGGCGGCCTCGGCACGTGGCCGCGCCGCCGACCACGTCCTTCTGGCCGGCCCGCCGGGGCTCGGGAAGACGACGCTCTCGATGATCATCGCGGCCGAGCTGGGGATGCCGTTGCGCGTCACGAGCGGCCCGGCGCTGCAGCACGCCGGCGACCTCGCCGCCGTGCTCTCCAGCCTGATCCCGGGCGAAGTGCTGTTCCTCGACGAGATCCACCGGATGTCGCGGGCGGCCGAGGAGATGCTCTACCTCGCGATGGAGGACTTCCGGGTCGACATCATCGTGGGGAAGGGTCCGGGCGCCACGGCGATCCCGCTCGAGCTCCCGCCGTTCACGCTGGTCGGCGCGACCACGCGCGCCGGTCTGCTGCCCGGGCCGCTGCGCGACCGGTTCGGCTTCACCGCCCACATGGACTTCTACGAGACGGTCGACCTGAGGGCGATCCTCGCCAGGTCGGCCGCCCTGCTCGACGTCGCGCTGACCGACGACGCTGCGGCCGAGATCGCCGGCCGCAGCCGCGGCACTCCCCGCGTCGCCAACCGGCTGCTGCGCCGCGTGCGCGACTTCGCCCAGGTGCGCGCCGACGGCGACGTGGACCTCACCATCGCCCGCGACGCGCTGGCGCTCTACGAGGTCGACGAGATCGGTCTCGACCGGCTCGACCGAGCCGTCCTCGACGCCCTGCTGCGCCGCTTCGGCGGCGGCCCGGTCGGGCTCAGCACGCTCGCGGTGGCCGTGGGCGAGGAGTCCGAGACCGTCGAGACGGTCTGCGAGCCGTTCCTGGTGCGCGCCGGCCTCCTCGCCCGAACGCCGCGAGGCCGCGTGGCCACCCCCGCGGCGTGGAGCCACCTCGGGCTGCGGCCCCCGCCGGGCAGCACGCCGCCGCTGCCGTTCGGCGAGGCCGTCGCCGCGGAGCCGGACGCGTCCGACCCCGCCTAGACTCCATCGATGACGCCGGACCCGCCGGCGCGACCCGGAGGACCCGCGTGACTCTCGGCACCCTGCTCCCGTTCGCCGTCCTCATCGTGGCGTTCTGGTTCCTGATCCTGCGCCCCGCCCGCGCCCGCCAGTCCGCCCAGGCCGCGGTCGCGTCCCGGCTCGCTCCCGGGGTCGAGGCCATGACCACCTCGGGCCTGTTCGGGACCGTCACCGCGGTCGAGGGCGACCGCGTCGAGCTCGAGATCGCCGAGGGCGTCCGGGTGCGTTTCGTCGCGGCGGCGATCGCGTCGGTGGTCGACCCGGTGGCCGGCGCGGGAACGAGCGGCGAGACGCAGGCGTCGATCACGGAAGGCGACACGCCTGAGGGCTAGACCTGGTTCGGGGGACGAGCGCCTCGTCCTCCATACTGCTCAGGCACGACCTCGACGTCCTCGGACGTCACGGGGGAGCGCTCGGGGAGGGCCGTCCTGGCCCGAACGGACATCGACGGCCCCCGGGTCGTCACGGCAGGTCCCGCGCACGTCCGCGGGCACGAGGGATCCCGCACGCGGCCACGTCGGCCCGGGCGGGACGCACAGGAGACACGACGGTGGCAGCACCGACCCAGAAGCACACGAACCCCGAGCGCACTCTCGCGATCCTCGGTCTCGTGGTGCTCCTTCTCGGCATCTGGACGTTCTGGCCCGGCCAGTCCCACGTCCCCAAGCTCGGCCTCGACCTGCGCGGTGGCACCCAGGTGATCCTGACGCCCACCGCCAACCAGGGCGGGCAGGTCGTCACCGACGACCAGCTCAAGCAGGCCGTCGAGATCATCCGACAGCGCGTCGACGGCTTCGGCGTCGCGGAGTCGGAGGTCACGACCCAGGGCAGCGGGCAGAACGCCAGCATCATCGTGTCGATCCCGGGGGTCACCGACTCCGCCGTCCTCAACACCCTGGCCACCACGGCGAAGCTCGACTTCCGTCCCGTCCTGATCGAGGCCGTGGGCGGCGTGACACCGACCACGAGCCCGACCCCGTCGGCGTCGGGCACCGGTTCGAGCAGCGCCACGCCGTCGGCGTCCGCGTCGACCACGATCACCCCGTCCGCCTCCGCGTCGGCCGGTTCGCCCTCGGCGTCGTCGAACGGCACGGCGATCACCAGCGCGCTGCAGGGCACTGCCACCTCGGCGAGCCCGACCGCATCCGCGAGCCCGTCCGCGTCGTCGTCCGCCTCGCCGAGGGCGACCGCGTCGACCGACAAGAACGGCGTCACGTCGGTCGACGGCAACCCGCCGATCCAGTCCGCGAACAACGACGCGGCGCTGCAGGCGGCGTTCACGAGCCTCGACTGCACGAAGCCCGTGGCCCGCAAGGGCGGTCTCGCGGACCCGACCCAGTTCCTCGTGACCTGCTCGAAGGACGGCGCGCTCAAGTACCTCCTCGACAAGGCGGCCGTGCGCGGCACCGAGATCGCCAGCGCGTCTGCCGGCCTGTCGCAGTCCGGCGGCGGCTGGGAGGTCAACCTGACCTTCACCTCCACCGGCGCCCAGCAGTTCGCCACCGTCACCGGCCAGCTCGCGCAGAACCCGTCGCCGCAGAACCAGTTCGGCATCGTGCTCGACGGGCTCGTCGAGTCCTCGCCCTACGTCAGCACGGCGATCCTCGGCGGCAGCGCCGTCATCACCGGGTCGTTCACCGCTGACGAGGCCAAGGCGCTCGCCAACGTGCTGAAGTACGGGTCGCTGCCCGTCTCGCTCGAGGTGTCCTCGGTCGAGCAGGTCTCGCCCACCCTCGGTCAGGACCAGCTCGACGCAGGCCTCATCGCCGGAGCGCTCGGACTCCTGCTGGTGGTCATCTACCTCGTCATCTACTACCGCGCCCTCGGCCTGGTCGCCACCGCGTCGCTGATGGTGGCCGCGGCGATCACCTACTTCGTCTTCGTCCTGCTGAGCCGCCAGCTCGGTCTGGCCCTGTCGTTGGCAGGTGTCGCTGGTGCCATCGTCGCGATCGGTATCACCGCGGACTCGTTCGTCGTCTACTTCGAGCGCATCCGTGACGAGATCCGCGAGGGGCGCAGCCTGCGGGCCGCCGGTGACGCCGGCTGGATCCGGGCTCGCCGCACCATCCTGGCCGCCGACTTCGTGTCGTTCCTGGCCGCGGTCGTCCTGTACTTCCTGTCGGTCGGCAGCGTCCGGGGCTTCGCGTTCACGCTCGGCCTCACCACGGTCGTCGACGTCGCGGTCGCGTTCCTCTTCACCCGTCCGCTCGTGTCGCTCCTGATGCGCAGCGCCTGGTTCACCTCGGGCAGCGCCTGGACGGGCCTGTCGCCGGACCGGCTCGGGGTCAAGCCCGCACTGGTCGAGGTCGACACGCACCAGCGCCATGCTGCCGCCGAGACGAAGGAGTCCTGATGTCCCGCCTCGGTACGATCGCGCACCGTCTCTACAGCGGCGAGGTCTCCTACGACTTCGTCGGCAAGCGTCGGCGCTGGTACGCCATCTCGGGGATCATCCTGCTGCTGGCGCTGATCGGGCTGTTCGGCCGCGGGCTCAACCTCGGCATCGAGTTCAAGGGCGGCTCGGAGTTCACCGTCCCGAACACCACGGCGACCGTCGAGCAGGCCCGCGCTTCGGCCGAGGCCGCCAACATCACCGACCCGATCGTCACGCAGGTCGGCGACAAGAACATCCGTATCCAGACCCAGGCGCTCACGCCCACGCAGTCCGCCGCCGTCACCATGCAGCTGTCCCAGGACCTCGGTGTGCCGCAGGGCAACATCGCCGTCACCCTGGTCGGGCCGAGCTGGGGCGCGGAGATCACCCAGCGCGCGGTGCAGGGCCTCGTGGTGTTCCTCGTCCTCGTGGTCGTGTTCCTCTCGGCCTACTTCGAGTGGAGGCTCGCGGTCGCGGCTCTCGTCGCGCTGATCCACGACCTCGTGATCACGATCGGTATCTACGCTCTGACCGGCTTCGAGGTCACGCCTGCCACCGTCATCGGCGTACTCACGATCCTCGGCTTCTCGCTCTACGACACCGTCGTCGTGTTCGACAAGGTCAAGGAGAACACCCGCGCGATCACGTCGGGCAACCGCGCCACCTACAGCGAGGCCGCGAACCTCGCGCTCAACCAGACCCTGGTGCGTTCCATCAACACCTCGGTCGTCGCTCTGCTCCCGGTGACCGCGATCCTCGTGGTCGGCGTCGGCCTCCTCGGGGCCGGCACGCTCAAGGACCTCGCGCTCGCGCTGTTCATCGGCACCGCGGCGGGTACCTACTCCTCGATCTTCATCGCGACCCCGGTCGCCTGCCAACTGCAGGAGCGTCGCCCGGAGATGAAGGCCCTCGCGGCCCGCGTCGCCCAGCGACGCGCCGGCGGCGACTCGCGCAGCGGTCGTGCGCGCAAGACCTCAGGCACGGGGACCGCCACGGCGGTGCTCGACGACGTCGAGGTCGACTCCGAGATGTCGTCCGGGATCACGCCGGAGGACATCGGGGGAGCGGTGGCCCCCACCGGGCCGCGCAGCCAGCCGAAGAAGAACCAGGCGCGCAGCAAGCGCAAGAAGTGATGTCCGAGCTCGACCGCCTGCTCGACGAGCGGATCCGCGCCGTCCCTGACTGGCCCGTCCCGGGCGTGACGTTCCGCGACATCACGCCGCTCCTGGCCGACCCCGCGGGGATCCCTGCCGTCGTGGCCGGGATCCGTACGGCGCTCGCCGACGTGGGCGTCGAGGGGATCGACCTCGTCGCTGGCGTGGAGGCGCGCGGCTTCGTGCTCGGAGCCCCGCTCGCCGTCGCGATGGGCGTCGGCTTCGTGCCGGTGCGCAAGCAGGGCAAACTCCCCGGCGATGTCCACGCCGAGACCTACGACCTCGAGTACGGCACGGCCACCCTCGAGCTCCAGGTCGGCGCCGTGGCCGCGGGACACCGCGTGCTGCTCGTCGACGATGTCCTCGCGACCGGTGGGACCGCCATCGCATCTGTCTCGCTCCTGCGCGCTGCGGGGGCCCACGTGGCAGCATTCGCCGTGCTCCTCGAGCTCGCCGCCCTCGGCGGCCGCGACCGCCTCGCCGACCTCGAGGTCGTGTCGCTCCGCGCGCTCTGACGCCCCGACGAGGTGAAGTCGCGATCTGTCCCTAGACTGAGTCGCCACAGCACCCGCGAGGAGCAGCGTGGCCGAGGACGTCGTAGCAGGCACGGGCACCCCGGTGCCCCCTGCGCAGAATCCTGCCCCGTCGCCGGCGTTCGAGGCCACCAGCCGCCGCTCGTTGCTCCCGCGCATCAACACCCGTCGCGGATCCGCGCGGCAGAGCATGCATCCCGAGCTCGAGCCGCTGCTGCGCACGGTGAAGCAGTTCCATCCCAAGGTCGACGTGAAGATCCTCGAGGCGGCCTACGAGCGCGCGGCGTACCTCCACCGCGACCAGGTCCGTCGCTCGGGAGACCCCTACATCACGCACCCGCTCGCGGTCGCGACGATCCTCGCCGAGCTCGGCATGACGCCCCCGACCCTCGCGGCGGCCCTGCTGCACGACACGGTGGAGGACACGGAGTACTCCCTCGACGCGCTCCGCGAGGACTTCGGCGACGAGGTGGCTGCCCTCGTCGACGGCGTCACCAAGCTCGACAAGGTGAAGTACGGCCAGGCCACCGCAGCGGAGACCGTCCGCAAGATGGTGGTCGCCATGGCACGCGACATCCGCGTGCTCGTCATCAAGCTCGCCGACCGCCTGCACAACATGCGCACGCTGCGCTGGATGCCGCCGGACAAGCAGGAGCAGAAGGCGCGCGAGACCCTCGAGATCTACGCGCCCCTCGCTCACCGGCTCGGCATGAACACCATGAAGTGGGAGCTGGAGGACCTCTCGTTCGCGACCCTCTACCCGAAGATGTACGACGAGATCGTGCGGCTCGTCGGCCAGCGTGCGCCGGAGCGCGACCACTACCTCACCGAGGTCAAGGACATCGTCGAGGCCGACCTGCGCGAGGCGAAGGTCAAGGCCACGGTCACCGGACGCCCGAAGCACTACTACTCCGTCTACCAGAAGATGATCGTGCGCGGCCGCGACTTCGCCGACATCTACGACCTGGTGGGCATCCGCATCCTCGTCGAGTCCGTGCGCGACTGCTACGCCGTGCTGGGCGTGATCCATGCCCGGTGGAACCCGGTCCCGGGCCGGTTCAAGGACTTCATCGCGATGCCCAAGTTCAACATGTACCAGTCACTTCATACGACGGTGATCGGCCCGACCGGCAAGCCGGTCGAGCTGAAGATCCGCACCCTGGACATGCACCGTGCCGCTGAGTACGGCGTCGCGGCCCACTGGCGCTACAAGCAGGGCAATGTCGGTGGCAAGTCTGGTCCGGACGACATGGGTTGGCTGCGCCAGCTGCTCGAATGGCAGCGCGAGACCGATGATCCCGACGAC
>JADGOZ010000043.1 GCA_017882705.1 Candidatus Nanopelagicales bacterium
CGGGGATCTGGTCGAACACCTTGCCCTTGGGCTGCGTGTCGTCGTTGGCCTGCTCGACTTTGACCTTGAGGCCCAGCGCCTTCAGCGCTGTCTGCGCGGCCGCTTGGGTCATGCCCTTGACGGGGGGCACGGTGACGTTTGCCGGGTTGTTCGAGTCGAAGACGCTCTTGCCGATGACTGCAGCGATGACGAAGACCGCGATCACCGCGGCACCCAACAAGGCGTAGGCGAGTGCCCGGCCACCCTTGTTGTCGGGCTGCTCGTCCTGTTCGGGCAGCACCGCGAAGGTCGACGTGGCCAGCGGCGGTGACGCGATCCGCTGTGTCGCGGCCGCGGCGACCAACGCCGTTGGTGCCGCCACCGACCCGCCGGCGAGGGCGCGACCGATGTCGGCCCGCATCTCGTCCGCGTTCTGATAGCGGTCCTCGCGGTCCTTGATGAGTGCGCGCATCACGATCGCGTCGACCGCGGCGGGCACGTCCGGGTCGATCGTGGACGGCGGCAGCGGCTCCTCGCGGACGTGCTGGTAGGCAACCGAGACCGGGGAGTCGCCGACGAACGGCGGCCGTCCGGTCAGCAGCTCGTAGAGCAGGCAGCCGGTGGAGTAGATGTCGCTGCGTGCGTCGACCTGCTCGCCCCGGGCCTGCTCGGGGGAGAGATATTGCGCAGTGCCGATCACCGCCGAGGTCGCCGTCATGGTCGCCCCCTGGTCGGCGACGGCGCGGGCGATGACGAAGTCCATCACCTTGACGTCGCCCGATCGGGTCAGCATGACGTTGGCGGGCTTGATGTCCCGGTGCACAATGCCGTGCGCATGGCTGTAGGCGAGGGCGGCCAGCACGCCGTCGACGATCTCGAGGGCGCGCTCGGGCATCAGGCGTCGACCGGACGCCAGCAGGTCACGCAGCGTCGAACCCTCGACGTACTCCATGACGATGTAGGGGACGATCTCGCCGGTGGCGCCCTCGGCGTCGCCGAGCACGTCCTCGCCGGTGTCGTAGACGGCCACGACGTTGGGATGGTTGAGCGACGCCGCGCTCTGGGCCTCGCGGCGGAACCGGGCCTGGAAGCTCGGGTCGCGGGCGAGGTCCGGGCGCAGGATCTTCACGGCGACCCGGCGCCCGAGGCGCAGGTCGGTACCCTCGTGGACCTCGGCCATGCCGCCGCGCCCGATCACGTCACCGAGCTCGTAGCGCTCGCCCAGCCGGCGGATGTCGTCCGTCACCGTTCCTCCTCTGCCGTCGGGCGCGAGCCCGACGCCGGGTGCAGGGCCATCATCGACCCAGCACCGCTTCCATCACTGCTTTGGCGATCGGTGCCGCCAGCTTGTTCCCGCTGATCTCCGCCGCGCCGCCGCCGTTCTGCAGCACGACCGCGACCGCCACCTGCGCCTGACCGGGCGTCGCGGGTGCGACGCCGACGAACCAGGCGTGCGGCGGCTTCCCCGGCGCGGTCTGGGCCGTGCCCGTCTTGCCCCCGACGCTGACGCCGGAGATGCGGGCGTTGGACCCGGTGCCGGCGTCGACGACGGTGACCATCATGCCGAGCAGGGTTGCCGCGTTGGCCGGCGACATCGCCTGCGAGAACGCGACGGGCTCGGCGTTCTGCAGCACCTGCAGCTCGGGCGAGAGCGTCTGGGCCACGAGGTAGGGCGACATGACCTGGCCGTTGTTCGCGATGCCTGCACCCACCACGGCCATCTGCAGGGCGCTCGCGGTGACGTCGAACTGGCCGATGGCGCTCATCGCGGTCTGCGGCAGGTCGGGGTCGGCCGGGTAGCGGCTCGTGGCCGCGCGCAGCGGCACCTCGAAGGACTGGTCGAAGCCGAACTTGTCGGCCTGCGCGCGCAGCGCGTCCGCGCCCACGTCGAGGCCGATCGAGGCGAAGGCGGTGTTGCACGAGATCGCGAGAGCGTTCTCGAACGTCGTCTTCCCACCGGGACCGCACGCGGTCCCCGACCAGTTGTTGAGCTCCTTCGTGGTGTTGGGCAGCTTCAGGCTGGCCGGCCCCGGCACGACGGTGGTGGTCGTGTAGCGCCCGGTCTCGAGCGCGGCGGCCGCGGTCACGAGCTTGAAGGTCGAGCCCGGCGGCAGGGTCATCGTGAGCGGGCGGTTGGTGAGCGGCTGGTTCGGGTCGGCGGAGTACTTGTCGTACGCCGCGCGGATCTTCGCCGGGTCGTGGCTCGAGAGCAGGTTCGGGTCGAACGACGGCGAGGTCGCCATGGCGAGGATGGCGCCGGTGCGCGGGTCGATGGCGACGACCGCACCGGTGCGACCCGCCAGCCCGTCGTAGGCGGCCTTCTGCGCCTTGGGGTCGAGGGTGAGGCGTACGGCGCCGCCCTGGACGCCACGCCCGGCGAAGAGCTGCTGGACGCGGTCGACGAAGAAGCGGTCGTCGGAGCCGGAGAGCACGGAGTTCTCGGTGCGCTCGATGCCGGTCGCGCCGTAGACGACGGAGTAGAAGCCCGTGGCAGGGGCGTAGAGCGGGCCGTTGGAGTACTGCCGGAGGTACTTGAGCTGGTCCTGGGTCGGGATCGAGGACGCGATCGCGACCGACCCGAGCAGGATCGGGCCGCGCTGGCGGGAGTACTCGTCGAGCAGCACCCGGCTGTTGCCGGCCTGCGCGCGCAAGTCAGCCGCGGCGAAGTACTGCAGGTAGGTCAGGTTCGCGAGAACGGCGACGAGGAGCACGCCGAGCACCACGGCGAGACGCCGGACGGAGCGGATCACAGCGACACCACCTGCGTCGGCGCGTCCTCGAGGCTCACGCGCTCGGCATCGGGACGCCGGGCGGCGTCGCTCACCCGTATGAGCAGACCGATCGCGATCCAGTTCGCGACGAGGGACGAGCCGCCCTGCGCGAGGAAGGGTGTAGTGAGACCGGTGAGGGGGATGAGGCGGCTGACGCCGCCGACGACCACGAAGACCTGCAGGCCCAGCGAGATCGAGAGGCCGGCGGCGAGCAGCGTGCCGAACACGTCGCGGCACGCGATCGCGGTGCGCAGGCCGCGCTCGACGACGATCCCGTAGAGCACGAGCATCGCCATGAGTCCGATGAGACCGAGCTCCTCGCCGAACGCGGCGACGATGAAGTCGCTCTTGGCGTAGGGGACCAGCTGCGGGTAGCCCTGGCCGAGACCCGAGCCGAACATGCCGCCGCTGGCGAAGCCGTAGAGCGACTGCGCGATCTGGTAGCTGGAGTCGGCCTCGTCGGCGAAGGGGTGCAGCCAGACGTCGACGCGCAGCCGGACGTGGCCGAACGCGAGGTAGGCGAACACCGCGCCGGTGATGAACAGGACCGCGCCGAGAACCAGCCAGCTGCGGCGCTGCGTGGCGATGTAGAGCAGCGACACGAAGAGTCCGAAGAAGAGCAGCGACGTGCCGAGGTCGCGCTCGAACACGAGGACGCCGAGGGAGATGAACCACGCCACGAACAGCGGACCCATGTCGCGTCCCCGGGGGAACTCGATGCCCATGATCTTCGTGCGCACCAGCGCGAGGGAGTCGCGGGTGACGGTGAGGTAGCCCGCGAAGAAGATGGTGAGCAGGATCTTGGCGATCTCCCCCGGCTGGAACGACAGCCCGCCGAGGCGCAGCCACAGGCGCGCACCGTTGATCTCGGCGCCGATCCCGGGCGCGAGCGGCAGGAGCAGAAGCACGAGGCCGGCGAACATCGCGGTGTAGGTGTAGCGCTGCAGCGAGCGGTGGTCCTTCACGACGACGAGCACCGCGACGAACAGGACGATGCCGAGCGCGGTCCAGGTCAGCTGGGTGTAGACGTCCGGCGACGGCGCGACACCGCCGTTGCGCGCCGCCCGCTGCGCCTCTGCGAGGTCGAGCCGGTGGATCATCGCGAGGCCGAGGATGTTCAGGGCGGCGACCGCCGGCACGATGACCGGGTCGGCGTAGGTCGCGAGGAACCGGACCGCGACGTGCGCGAGCAGCAGGAGCGCCGCGATCGCGAGGAGCACCGGGACGGTGTCGCTCGCGAGGTGTCCGAGGATGGCCAGGTCGACCTGGACGTAGGCAGCGGCACCGACGACGAACGCCAGCAGCAGGAGACCGACCTCCGCCCCGCGCCGCGTGGGCTGGCGGTAGCGAGACACGGACGGGGTCGTCACGACAGCGCTCACGGGGAACCCGACGGACTCGGCGTCGCGGTGGTTCCCGAGCCGGCGGTCCCCGAGTCGGTGCCGCCGGTCGACGGGCAGCCCGGTGTGGTCGGAGCGGCGGTGCACTGCGCGGCCCGCTCGGTGAGGCGCGAGACGGTCTGCTGCGCGGAGGCGAGCGAGTCGGCGGCGATGGTGTTCTCGACCTGCGCGGCCTCGAAGTCGGGGAGCGAGTCGACGGTCAGCGTGGTGACCTGCTCGATCGAGTGCAGGCCGATCGGGCCGAGCTCGCCGGGCAGCCCACGGTAGATCGCGACGTAGCCGCCCTCGTTGCCGACGTAGTACTGGTTCGTCGCCCAGACGTAGGTGATGCCGGCGGCCGCCAGGATCACGACGAGGAGCGCCGCGACGATGGCGACCCAGCGCCAGCGGATGCCCCGTCGGGTGGGGCCCTGCTCCTCGGCGTAGACACCGGCGAGGGATCCGGCGAACGCGCCCGTCCCGTCGCCGGATCGCGTCGAGACCTTCACGATGGTGGCCGAGCGCGGGTCGATCTGCGCGTCGGCCGGGAAGGAGAAGCCGGGCAGGCGCTCGCGGTTGCGCTGCTCACCGGCCGCGCCGACGACGACCGGGGCCTCGGCCGGACGGGCCTCGTCGACCTCGACGACGTCGGCCACGATGCAGGTGACGTTGTCGGGGGCGCCGACCGCGAGCGCGGCCTCGACGAGCGCCGTGACCGCGGCGACCGGGTCGGCGAGGCCGAGCAGCTCCTGCGTCCGGGCGTCGGGGACGTAGCCGCACAGTCCGTCGCTGCACACGAGGTAGCGGTCGCCGGGGCGGGCCTCGCGCACCGAGACGTCGGGCTCCGCGGGGTGGATGCCGTCGATCGCGCGCATCACGAGGTTGCGCCGCGGGTGGACCAGCGCCTCCTCGGGCGTGATCCGTCCGGAGTCGATGAGGGTCTGGACGTAGGTGTGGTCGAGCGTCACCTGGGTGAGCACGCCGTCGCGCAGCAGGTAGGCGCGCGAGTCGCCCACGTGGAGGACGGCGACCCGCGCGGGCTCGCCGCCGAGCCAGGCGAGCGCGGTGAGGGTCGTGCCCATGCCGGCGAACTCCGGGTGCGCGGCCACGACGTCGGCGATCCGCTCGCTCGTGGTGACGACGGCCTCGGAGAGGCGCTCGAGCGCCTCCTCGTCGTCGAGGCCGGCGGTCTCCATCTCCGCCATCGTGGCGACGGCGGCGGCCGAGGCCAGCTCACCGGCGGCGTGCCCGCCCATGCCGTCGGCCACGACGAGGAGCTGGCCGCCGGCGTAGGCCGAGTCCTCGTTGCCGCTCCGGAGCAGGCCGACGTCGGAGCGCGCGGCCGAGCGCAGCATGAGCACCATGGCTACTTCCTCAGCTCGAGCACGGTGCGTCCGACCTTGAGGGTGTGGCCCGCGGTCAACGGGGTCGGACCGGTGATCCGGGTGCGGTCGATCCAGGTGCCGTTCGTCGAGCCGAGATCGGTGACGACCCACGTCCCGTTGGTGAGCGTGAGGCGCGAGTGCGCGTTGCTGGCGTAGTCGTCGTCGAGCACGAGGGTGGAGTGCGGCGCACGCCCGATCGTGACGTCGCCCGTGCCCAGCGGGATCACGGTGCCGGTGAGCGGGCCCTCGATCACGACGAGCTGCCGCGGGCCGTGCTTCACCTTCGGCGGCTTCTCCGGCTTCGGGGCCCGGGCGGCCTTCGCGCCGCCGCGGAGCGCCGGGGCGGCGACGAGGGGGCGCGCGTCGCGCGGGGCGCGCAGGTCGCGGCGCAGCACGAGGATCGTCACGATCACGAGCAACCAGATCAGGGCGAGGAACCCCAGCCGGAGCAGTGTGAGCAGGAGCTCGGACACCCCGGGATCACCCCGCCTTGAAGGTCAACCGGGTGGCTCCGACCTGGACGACGGCGCCGTCGTGGAGCACCTTCTCGCCGACGTGCACACCGTCGACGTAGGTCCCGTTGGTCGAGCCCAGGTCGCGGAGCACGACCTCGCGGCCGAGCAGGATCTCGGCGTGGTGACGCGAGACGCCCGGGTCGTCCACGCGGATGTCGACGTCGGTGCCGCGACCGAGCCGCGTCACCGCACGGGTGAGCGGGTGCGCGGTGCTGTCGTCGGACACGAGCCGCGGGTGGCCGGCGCCGGTGGGCGCCAGCGGCGGCGTGCGCGTTCCCTGGGGGTTCGAGGCGACCTCGGCCTTGGCCTCGCTGTGCACGCGGAACAGGCCCGTCTCGAGGTCGTCGTCGCGCGCCAGCTCGACCGAGGTGCCGCCGAGGAACGTGTAGCGCTGCTCCTCGGCGTACTCCCGGACCATGCCCGAGAGCTCCTCGGTGAGGGTCCCGGAGTAGACCGAGAGGCGGTCGTGGTCGGGGGGGCTGAGGTCGACGACGAACACGTTGGGCACGACCGTGCGGCCCCGGCTCACGACGGCGGCGCGGTCGTCCATCTCGCGCTGGAGCGCGGCCGCGATCTCCACCGGCTGCACCTCGGCCTTGAACGCGCGCGCGAAGGCACCGTTGACCATCCGGTCGAGCCGCTGCTCGAAGCGGTCGAGCAGACCCACCGTGCCTCCCGTGTACGTCAGGACGGTGC
>JADGOZ010000044.1 GCA_017882705.1 Candidatus Nanopelagicales bacterium
GCATCGAGGGCTGCCTGTTCGGCAACGGGGAGCGCACCGGCAACGTCTGCCTGGTCACGCTGGGCATGAACCTGATGAGCCAGGGCATCGACCCGCAGATCGACTTCCGCGACATCGACGAGATCCGCCGCACGGTGGAGTACTGCAACCAGCTGCCGGTGAACGAGCGCCACCCCTACGGCGGGGACCTGGTCTTCACCGCGTTCTCTGGCTCGCACCAGGACGCGATCAACAAGGGCCTCGCGCAGATGCAGCGCGACGCGGACGCCGCCGGAGTCGGCATCGACGACTTCCGCTGGGAAGTCCCCTACCTGCCGATCGACCCCAAGGACGTCGGCCGCACCTACGAGGCGGTCATCCGGGTCAACTCGCAGTCGGGCAAGGGCGGCGTCGCCTACATCATGAAGTCCGAGCACAAGCTCGAGCTGCCGCGGCGCCTGCAGATCGAGTTCAGCGCCGTCGTCCAGCGCGTCACGGACAGCGAGGGCGGCGAGGTCTCGCCGTCGGCCATGTGGGACTACTTCCAGGACGAGTACCTCCCGAACCCGGCAGCGCCGTGGGGCCGGTTCGCGCTGCGCGCCATCGCCCAGGACTCGGCGGTCGACGGCCAGACCAACGTCCGCGTCGTCCTCACCGACCGCCACCGCGAGGTGGAGATCGGCGGAGTCGGCAACGGCCCGATCGCCGCGTTCTGCGACGCGCTCGCGGTCTACGGCGTCGACGTGCGCGTCCTCGACTACAACGAGCACGCCATGTCGTCGGGCGGCGACGCCGTGGCCGCGTCGTACCTCGAGTGCGCGGTCGGCGGGCGCGTCCTGTGGGGCGTGGGCATCGACCCGTCGATCGTCACCTCCTCTCTCAAGGCCGTCATCAGCGCCGTCAACCGGGCGGAGCGCGACATCGCCGGCTGATCCCGCCTCTGCCGACGGCCGTCCACCGCGGGGTGGGCGGCCGTCGGCATATCCGCTCCCGTCGTCGATCCGGTGCCCTACGGTCGGCGCATGCTGACGATCCGCGTCCCGTTCACCATCACGGCCCGACCGTCCACCGGCCCGGCGGACGTCGACGTCCCGGTGGTCGGTCTCACGACCTTCGACAAGGTCTTCTCCGGCCCGTCGCTGGTCGCGACGAGCGTGGTGCAGATGGTCTCGGCGGTCGGCCCCACCGGACCCCTGTCCTACGTCGCACTCGAGCGCGTCGAGGGATCGCTGGACGGCGCGACGGGCGCGTTCCTGCTGCAGCACGTCGGCGTCGTCGTGGCCGGCGTCCCGAGCCTGTCGCTCGAGGTGGTGATCGGATCGGGCACCGAGGGCCTGGCCGACCTGTCCGGCAGCGGCACGATCGAGCACACCGCCGACGGCGCGTTCCTGACCCTCGTCTACTCCCTGCCCGCCTGAGACCGCCACAGCGACAGCAGCTCGGTCTCGCGCGTCGGGTCCAGCCCGATTCCCTCGCGACGCGGAGAGGCGATGCCCGCGGCGTCGACCTCCTGGACCCAGGCCCAGCAGTCCGCCACCGTCTCCGCCACCGGACGGATGCGCAGGCCCCACTCCACGGCGCGCGCCACGTCGCTGCAGTGCATCGCGTAGGCCTCGTCGGACTCGGGGATCCAGATCGGCAGCTCGGTCCAGATCGCCACACCCTGGTCGAGGAGCCACGACGGGTCGACCCAGGTGAACGAGGCGTCCGACCCGGTGGCCGCGACGCAGGCGTCGAGCACGTCGCCGAGCACCGCGGTGCCCGGCGGGCACACGACGTCGACCGGGCCATGACGACCCGCGAGCGCGGCATCGAGCCCCAACGCGACGAGGTCGCGCGGGTCGACGTACTGGATCGAGAGGCTCCCCGGGGCGGGTGCGAGGACCTCGCCGCCGCGAGCGACACGACGCAGCCACCAGGGCAGGCGGCCGACATTGTCGCGCGGGCCGAGGATCAGGCCGGCGCGCAGGCTGATGACGCGCTCCGTGCCGAGCTCGCGCTCCGCGGCAAGCTCGCCGCCGCGCTTGTCCGCCGCGTAGTCGGTCGCCCCGGCGTCGGGGTCACCCTCGACGACGGGTGCCGACTCGTCTGCTCGGGGAGCGGGCGGCCAGGAGTAGACCGAACGGCTCGACACGTAGACCCAGCGGTCGGTGGCGGGCGCGAGCGCGCGGGCGGCATCGCGCACCACGCTCGGCGCCGCCGACCACGTGTCGAGGACGACGTCGAAGTGCTCCGCGGCGAGGGCGCCGAACGCGCCCGGCCGCGTGCGGTCGAGGGTGACCGCGCGGGCTCCCGCCTGCGCGGGTCCGCTCACGCCACGGTTGGCCACCGTGACGTCCCAGCCGCGAGCCAGGCCGTCAGCGACGGCGGCGTGACCGACGAACTGAGTGCCACCGAGCACGAGGAGTCTCATGCGGCCAGCGTCGTACGCCGTGGCCCTGAGGACCAGGGGTTACGCGGCGAGCGGACGCGCCCCAGATTGGGTGTGGAGGCGGTGACCAGGCGGTGCCACGCTGGCCGGACCCGCCGGCGGGACGCGATGGCGGCGGGGACCTGCCCGGGCGTGAGGGGGCCCCGGCGGGCGTCGCCGCCCTCATCGCCACGCAGTACCCCGGCGCCCTCGCCGACGTCGACCCGGTGCGCTGCACGGCGGCGCTGTCGGCGGCCACCGCCGGCACGCCGTCGCCCGCCGCGAGCAGGTCCGGGCGGCCGGCCAAGTCCGCCCAGCCAGCCCAGCCCATGACGTCCGCTACCGCGCCGGCCACGTCGAGGCCGACGCACAAGCGGATGACGTACACGCCGCGGATCGTCACGCTGGCGGCCGACCCGACGTTCCAGCTCACGTCGAACCGGGTGACGGGCCTGCGTCCTCGGGGCCGCGTCCACGTGACCGACATCGTGATCACCGACGGGGGCAAGCCGACGATCCGCGCTCGCCACCAGGTCGTGCTCGACGGCCGCGCCTACCAGTTCACGAGCTGCTGACCCGCGCGGCCGAGGGGCGCCGGGTCGGCAGCCGAGGACGTCCGAGCCGAGGCGGGCCGGCTCGTCGAGCTCAGAGCTCGAGGTCGACGGAGCGGGCGGACACGGCGCCGACCTCGGCGGCGATGCGCGCGAGCACGTCGGCCGGGATCGCCGAGTCGACGGTGAGCGCGATCAGCGCCTGGCCGCCGGCCTCGTCGCGGCTGACCTGCATGCCGCCGATGTTGATGTCGGCCTCGCCGAGCAGGCGGCCCGCGTTGCCGACGACGCCCGGGCGATCGGTGTAGCGCAGGAACGCGACGTGCTCGCTCACGGGGACGTCGATGTCGAAGCCGTCGATCTCGATGAGGCGCTGGATGTTGCGCGGGCCGGTCACCGTGCCGCCGACCACGACGGTCTGGCCGTCGGTGAGCGAGAGGTGCACGCGGACCGTGTTGCGCCAGCTCGCGCTCTCGGTCGAGGTCGTGAGCGACACCGTGACGCCGCGCTCGCCCGCGAGGACGGGCGCGTTGACGTAGGACACCGGGTCGGTCACGAGGACCGAGAAGACTCCCTTGAGCGCCGAGAGCTCGAGGATCTTCACGTCGTTCGACGCGACCTCGCCGAGCACCTCGACCTCGACCGCCTCGAGCGGCGCGGTGGCGAGGGACCCGGCGATCCGGCCGAGGTTCTCCGCGAGCGCGATGCCGGGACGGACGGCCTCGGCGATGGAGCCGCCCTGGACGTTGACGGCGTCCGGCACGAGCTCGCCGGCGAGCGCGAGACGCACCGATCGGGCGACCGCGATGCCGGCCTTCTCCTGCGCCTCGTCGGTGGAGGCACCGAGGTGCGGCGTCACCACGACGGACTCGAACTCGAAGAGCGGCGAGTCGGTGCACGGCTCGGTCGCGTAGACGTCGAGGCCCGCACCTGCGACGCGGCCCTCCTTGAGGGCGACGTAGAGCGCGTGCTCGTCGACGATGCCACCGCGCGCGGCGTTGACGATGCGCACCGACGGCTTGACCTTGCGCAGCGCCTCCTCGCCGATGAGGCCGATCGTGTCCGGCGTCTTCGGCAGGTGCACGGTGATGAAGTCCGACTCAGCGAGCAGGTCGTCCAGCGGGAGCATCCGGATGCCGAGCTGCGCCGCGCGGGCGGGCTGGACATAGGGGTCGTAGGCGACGAGCTTCACGCCGAAGGCCGAGAGCCGCTGTGCGACGAGGAGCCCGATGCGGCCGAGGCCGACGATGCCGACGGTCTTGTCGGTGAGCTCGACGCCGGAGTACTTCGAACGCTTCCACTGACCGGCCTTGAGGGCGTTGCTCGCGGGCGCGATGTTGCGCGCGCAGGCCAGCAGAAGGGCTACGGCGAGCTCCGCCGCGCTCACGATGTTGGAGGTCGGCGCGTTGACGACCATGACGCCGGCCTGCGTCGCGGCCTTGACGTCGACGTTGTCGAGACCGACGCCGGCACGGGCGACGACCTTGAGCTTCTTGGCCGCGGCGAGCGCCTCGGCGTCGACCTTGGTGGCCGAGCGCACGAGGATCGCGTCGACGTCGGCGATGGCCGGCAGCAGGGCCGCGCGGTCGGCGCCGTCGACGTGACGGATCTCGAAGTCGGGGCCGAGGGCCTCGACGGTGGCGGGGGACAGCTCTTCGGCGATGAGGACGACCGGCTTGCTCACGTGGGCACCTTGGGCTCGACGTCGGATGGCGGTGCCCCGAGTTTACCGAGCCGCTTGTGAACGCCTTCACGAGGTCCGGATGCTGGACTCCCAGCCCCTCGGATGGCGATGAAGGACGCCTGCATCGCATAGAGAGCAACAAACTCCGCCTTCATCCCCGACGGCTGCCAGACTCCCCGCGTGCAGATCTTCCACATCGCGACCGCGGCCGACTGGGCCGACGCCTTCGCCGCGGGCGAGTACCGCGTCTCCACCCTCGGCGTCACGATCGAGCAGGAGGGGTTCATCCACGCCTCGACGCCGCAGCAGGTGCAGCCCACGGCGTCGCGCTTCTACGCCGCCGTGACGGACCCGCTCGTCGTGCTGGTGATGCGGACCGAGTCGCTCGAGGCCGGCGGCGTACCGATCCGGTTCGAGGACGCGGGCAACGGCGAGCTGTTCCCCCACCTGTACGCCGCGCTGCCGGTCGACCTCGTCGACGAGGTGCGCCCCGCCGCGTTCGACGACGCCGGCACGCTCGCCTTCTGACGCCGCGGGACGCGGCGGGACGCGGCGGGACGCGGCGGGACGACAAGATCACGAGTTGTGGACACCACGAGCAAAGAAACGGGCCTTGATCGCCCCTAAGGGACGATCAAGGCCAGTTTCGAGCGTCGTGGACGAACGTGCGTGGTGCCGACGTCGGCTAGCGGGTGGCGGTGCCTTCGGTGTAGTCGTCGTCGCCGCTCTTGACCCAGCTCATCATGCCGCGCAGCTCGCGACCGACGGCCTCGATCGAGTGCTGCTCGCCCTGGGCGCGCAGGGCCTTGAACTCCGGGGCCCCGGCGTCCTGGTCGGCGATGAAGCGCGCGGCGAAGGCGCCCGACTGGATGTCGGCGAGCACGGCCTTCATGTTCTCCTTGACGTGCGGGTCGATCACGCGCGGGCCGGACACGTAGTCCCCGTACTCCGCGGTGTCGGAGACCGACCAGCGCTGCTTGGCGATGCCGCCCTCGTACATCAGGTCGACGATGAGCTTGAGCTCGTGCAGGCACTCGAAGTAGGCGACCTCGGGCTGGTAGCCGGCCTCGGTGAGGACCTCGAAGCCGTACATCACCAGCTGCGAGGCACCGCCGCACAGGACCGCCTGCTCGCCGAAGAGGTCGGTCTCGGTCTCCTCGGTGAACGTGGTCTTGATGCCGCCGGCCCGCAGGCCGCCGATCGCGCGGGCGTAGGACAGCGCGAGCGCCCACGCGGTGCCGGTCGCGTCCTGCTCGACGGCGACGATGACGGGTACGCCGCGGCCCGCGGAGTACTCGCGGCGCACGAGGTGACCGGGCCCCTTCGGGGCGACCATGATGACGTCGACGTCGGCCGGGGGCTTGATGTACCCGAACCGGATGTTGAAGCCGTGGCCGAAGAACAGCGCCTTGCCGGCGGTCAGGTGCGGCTCGATGAACTCGGTGTAGAGCGCGCGCTGCTTGTGGTCCGGCGCCAGGATCATGATGACGTCGGCCTCGGCCGCGGCGGCGTCCGGCGTGAGGACGCGCAGGCCCTCGGCCTCGGCCTTCGCGCGCGAGGCGCTGCCCTCGAGCAGTCCGACGCGGACGTCGACGCCCGAGTCGCGCAGGTTGAGGCTGTGGGCGTGGCCCTGGGAGCCGTACCCGATGACCGCCACCTTCTTGCCGGCGATGATCGAGAGGTCGGCGTCGTCGTCGTAGAACAGCTCGGCCACGGGGGCTTCTCCTTGTGATGCGGGGGTGCGTGAAGTCTGGCAGGGCGCGGGATCGCGCCCACGGGCGGGTCGGTGCGGTGCGGTGCCTTACGCCGGACGGTCGGCGGCCGGACGCAGGCTGCGGTCGGAGATCGAGCGGGAACCGCGGCCGACCGCGACCATCCCCGACTGGACGAGCTCCTTGATGCCGAACGGCTCGAGGACGCGCAGCAGCGCCTCGAGCTTGTCGCGGCTGCCGGTGGCCTCGACCGTCACCGTGTCGGTCGCGACGTCGACGACCTTGGCGCGGAAGAGCTGCACGGTCTCGAGCACGTGCGAGCGGTTCTCCATGTCGGCGCGCACCTTGACCAGGAGCAGCTCGCGCTGCACCGCGGAGTCGGGGTCGAGCTCGACGATCTTGAGCACGTTGACCAGCTTGTTGAGCTGCTTGGTCACCTGCTCGAGCGGGAGCTCCTCGACGTTGACCACGATGGTCATGCGCGAGATGCCGACCATCTCGGTCGGACCGACGGCGAGGGAGTCGATGTTGAACCCGCGCCGCGAGAACAGCGCGGAGATGCGGGCGAGGACACCGGGCTGGTCCTCGACCAGCACGGACAGGGTGTGGCGGCTCATGTCGTTCCTCACTCCTCGCGGTCCCAACGGGGGGCAAGGTCGCGCGCGACCTTGATGTCGTCGTTGCTCGTGCCGGCGGCGACCATCGGCCACACCATGGCGTCCTTGTTGACGACGAAGTCGATGACGAGCGGGGCGTCGTTCATGCCCATCGCCTTCTCGATCGTCGCGTCGACGTCGTCGGGGCTCTCGCAGCGCAGGCCGTGGCAGCCGTAGGCGTCCGCCAGCTTGACGAAGTCGGGGATGCGGTGGCTGTGCAGGTCGGTGTTGGAGTAGCGCGACTCGTAGAACAGGGTCTGCCACTGGCGCACCATGCCGAGCGAGCTGTTGTTGATGATCGTCACCTTGATGGGGATGTTGTTCAGCGCGCAGGTGGTGGTCGACTTCACCGTCGGCAAGGACGCCATGGTGTGGCCGATGGTCGCCGCGGGCACGAGCAACGACGACATCCTGTACGCCCGCGGCGTGCGCCCGGTGTTCGAGGGGGA
>JADGOZ010000045.1 GCA_017882705.1 Candidatus Nanopelagicales bacterium
GGGGTCGTCGTACACACCCCTGTTGACAACATTCGTGGATAACTCGCGGTGTCGGCCCGCACGTCACTGGCGTAACTGTGCACCTGGGACGGCCCAGGTCAGCACTTACGCCAGTGACGTCGGGACCAGGTCGGCGAGGAGTCCCGCGACGAGGTCGATGACCTCGGGATCGGCGCCCATCGACATGTGGGTCGCGGACACCTCGATGGTGTCGGCCTGCGGGTCGAGGCAGGCGCGCCAGTCGATGACGCCGTCGTCGAGGGAGATCATCGCCGTGTAGGGAATTCCCTCCGGCACGTCCTGCTCGAGCAGCGCCATCATCTCGTGCGCGCAGTCGCCGGACAGGCAGTCGTCGCCCAGGAGACCGGGTACGCCGAGGGCGGAGAGCCTCGTGATGAGCTGCAGCTGCGCGGCGAGGGTGGCGTTGACCGCGAGCGGATCGGTGTTGGGCGTGCCGAGCGTCGTGAGCGACGCGACCAGGTCGGGCCGGCGCACCGTGACGACCTTCGCGAGAGTGCCGCCGCGCGACCACCCGACGATCGCGACCCTGCGCCCGGTGCGCTCCGCCGTGATCTCGAGCCGGCGCTCGACGGCATCGGCCAGCTCCCGGGTGCAGCCGACGTTGGGCGCGATGCCCGAGCGCGAGGTCCAGTGCCCGAGCCGGCGCAGCTCCTCGGCCATCGGCGCGAGCGCGAAGTCGCCGGACATGAAGCCGGGCAGCAGCAGGACGGGCACACGGTCGGGGTCCGGCGTGGTCTCTGGACGCTGGTGCGGGAGGAGGCGCCCGGCCACCTTGAACACCGAGAGGTTCTCGCGGACGGCCGTGATCACCGGCGGGTGGAACGCCGCCGGGTGCGTGATGAAGTCGCCGAGCTCCTCGAGCGATCGACCGACCGGACCGGGCATGGGCTCAGTGTGCGGCACGGATCGGCGCATCACCCCTCATCCGGCTCTCAGCGAGTCCAGAAGCGCCCGCCACCGCGGCCCCCGGCCGTTGCCAGCGAACCCCCAGGATCCGGCCGGACTGTGGACCCATGACCACGACAGCCGACTCCCCGGTGACCGCCCTGCGCCCTGCGCTGGTCGATCACGCCCCGCGCCGACCGGTCCTCGACGTCGTCGTCCCGGTCCACGACGAGCAGGACGACCTCGTGCCCAGCGTCGAGCGCCTGCACGCCCATCTCGCGTCGACCTTCCCCTACCCGTTCCGCATCACCATCGCCGACAACGCGAGCACCGACCGCACCCTGGTCCTGGCCGTCGAGCTCTCGCAGCGGCTGCCCGGCGTCGCCGTGGTCCACCTCGCCGAGAAGGGCCGCGGTCGGGCGCTGCGCCGGGTCTGGTCGGCGAGCGACGCCGAGGTCCTCGCCTACACGGACGTCGACCTCTCGACCGACCTCGCCGCCCTGCTGCCGCTCGTCGCGCCGCTCATCTCCGGGCACAGCGACCTCGCGATCGGGACCCGTCTCGCTCGCGGCTCGCGCGTGGTCCGCGGCCCGAAGCGCGAGGTCATCTCGCGCTGCTACAACCTGCTGCTGCGGACGACGCTGGCCACCCGGTTCTCCGACGCGCAGTGCGGTTTCAAGGCGATCCGCGCCGACCGCGCCCGCGAGCTGCTCCCGCTGGTGGAGGACACCGGCTGGTTCTTCGACACCGAGCTGCTGGTGCTCGCCGAGCGGCGCGGGCTGCGCATCCACGAGGTGCCGGTCGACTGGGTCGACGACCCGGACTCGCGCGTCGACATCGTGTCGACCGCGGTCGAGGACATCCGCGGGATCGTGCGGCTCGCGCGCGGGATGGCCTCGGGGCGCATCCCGGTGACCGGGCTGCCGGGCTACTCCGGCGACGACGTGCCGCGCGGGCTCACGACGCAGCTCGTGCGCTTCGCGGTCGTCGGCGTCGCGTCGACGCTCGCCTACCTCGCGCTGTTCCTGCTGCTGCGCGGCCCGATGGGCGCGCAGGGCGCGAACTTCGCGGCGCTCCTGCTCACCGCGATCGGCAACACCGCGGTCAACCGTCGCTTCACCTTCGGCGTGCGCGGAGCCGTCGACCGGTTCCGCCACCAGCTGCAGGGGCTCTTGGTGTTCGCGCTCGGCCTCGCGCTGACCGCGGGCTCGCTCGCCGTGCTGCACGCCACCGCGCCCGAGCCGCAGCGCTGGGTCGAGGTCGTCGTGCTCGTCGGCGCCAACGTCACCGCCACGCTCCTCCGCTTCCTGCTCTTCCGCTCGTGGGTGTTCCCACGACGTGCCACTGCCACCACCGCCGTCGCCCTGCCGACCCAGGCCGGGCCCGACCAGAGGATCGCCCGATGACCACCACCTCCACCGGCCCGCAGTTCGTGCCGCCGTTGACGGACTTCCACCCGGTGGTCCTGCCCGAGCCCGAGGGCGTCGACGCAGCGCCGCCCGAGGCGTCGCCGGCGGAGCCGTCCCCGGTCATGCCGACCTCACGGGTCGGCAGGCTCTGGCGCGGACGCGCCGAGGATGCCGCGTGGGTCCGTCCCTCGCTGCTCGCGCTGCTCGCCGCGACCGGCGTCCTGTACCTCGGGGGCCTCGGCGCCTCGGGCTGGGCGAACGCGTTCTACTCCGCGGCCGTGCAGGCCGGCTCGGTGAGCTGGAAGGCGTTCCTGTTCGGCTCGTCCGACGCGGCGAGCTTCATCACCGTCGACAAGCCGCCGGCGTCCTTGTGGCCCATGGAGATCGCGGCCCGCATCTTCGGCGTGAACTCGTGGAGCATCCTCGTCCCGCAGGCGCTCATGGGCGTCGCGAGCGTCGGCCTGCTCTATCTCGCGGTACGCCGCTGGGCCGGTGCGAGCGCCGGTCTGTTCGCCGGCGCCGTCCTCGCGCTGACGCCCGTCGCCACGCTGATGTTCCGGTTCAACAACCCGGACGCGCTGCTCGTGCTGCTGCTGACCGCCGCTGCCTACACGACGGTCCGCGCGACCGAGAAGGCCTCCACCCGCTGGCTCGTGGTGACCGGCGTGCTCGTCGGCCTCGCGTTCCTCACCAAGAGCCTGCAGGCGTTCCTGCCGCTGCCGGCGTTCGCTCTGGTCTACCTCGTCGCCGCGCCGACGGCGTTCCGTCGGCGCATCCTCGACCTGCTGGCCGCGGGCCTCGCGATGGTCGTGTCGGCCGGCTGGTGGATCGCGCTCGTCGAGCTGTGGCCGGCGAGCAGCCGCCCCTACATCGGCGGCTCGCAGACGAACTCCGTGCTCGAGCTGATCATGGGCTACAACGGCCTCGGCCGGATCACCGGCGACGAGACCGGCAGTGTCACCGCCGGCGGTGGAGTCGGCGGCGGCACCGGAAGTGCCTGGGGCGCCACGGGTTGGGACCGCCTCTTCTCGGCCGACTACGGCGGCCAGGTCGCGTGGCTCATCCCCGCGGCTCTCGCCGCAGGGCTCGCGCTGCTCTGGATCTCGCGCCGCGGGCCACGGACCGACCGCACCCGTGCCAACGCGATGCTCTGGCTCGGCTGGCTGCTCCTCACCGGCCTCACCATCTCGTTCGCGCAGGGCATCATCCACTCGTACTACACGGTGGCCCTCGCCCCCGCGGTCGGCGCTCTCGTCGGCATCGGTGCCGTGCAGCTCTGGTCCATGCGCGAGCACGCCGCGGCACGTACCGCGCTCGGGCTCGGCGTCGCCGGCAGCTCGGTGTGGGCGGCCGTGCTGCTGTCTCGCTCGGCCGAGTGGATGCCGTGGCTGCGCTACGCCGTGCTGGCGCTCGGCATCACGAGCGCCCTCGCGATCCTCGTCGCGGACCGGCTCTCGCGCCGGGTCACGATCGCCGTCGCGGCGGTCGCCCTCTCCTCGGCGATGCTCGCGCCGGCGGCGTACTCCCTGCAGACCGCCTCGACCTCGCACACCGGGTCGCTGCCCAGCGCCGGACCGACCGTCACGGGAGCCCGCGGCTTCGGCCCCGGTGGCGGTGGCGGCGGTCCGCAGGGCGGCTTCGGCGGCCGCACCGGCCAGGCGCCGCCGAGCTTCGGCGGCGGCACCGCGCCCGGTGGCACGGCTCCGGGCGGCACCACGACCGGCGGCTCGACGACCGGCGGGACCACCGCGGGTGCGACAACCGGCGGCGGCATCGGCGGGCTGCTCGACGCGAGCACGCCGGGTGCGGCGCTCACGGCGCTGCTGGAGAAGGACTCGTCGTCCTACACCTGGGTCGCGGCGGCGGTCGGTGCCCAGACGGCCGCGGGCTACCAGCTCGCGACCGGGCTCCCGGTGGCCTCGCTGGGCGGCTTCAACGGCAGCGACCCGTGGCCGACGCTCGACGCCTTCAAGGTCCTCGTGGCCGACGGCCGGATCCACTACTTCATCGGAGGCGGCGGGTTCGGCGGCGGCAACGGCGGGTCGTCGGCCACCAGCGAGATCAGCTCCTGGGTCTCGTCGAACTTCACCCCGCAGACCGTCGACGGCGTCACCGTCTACGACCTCACCGCACCGACGTCGAGCACCTCGACGTCCTGAGCCGAGGGACGACCTCCCTCCTCGTGTGCCGGGCCGGCGCCCCCTCCTCGCCGGCCCGGCACCACCACGACCGACCGGTCCCGCCTCCCTGCCCGAATCCCTGGAGACCGGGCGGTTTCCCGCGGATCCGGGCAGGGAGGTGAGCCGTTCGGGTGGCCCCCTGACACCGCGGTGGACGTCGTTCACTCTGCGTGAGGGAGCACATCACCCTTTCGGCCCAAATCGGGCGCCCCGGCTGCCGAGGCCGGTCACGGATTGCGACAATCGACCTGTGTCCTGGGCACCCCCGTCCTGGTTGTCCACCGTCGCGGCCGAGTACGCCGCCCACGGTGAGATCGACGACGCCCTCGTGCAGGCGGCCACCGCCGCGGAGGTCGGCCTCGTCCGCGTCTTCCCCGACGGCGGGGTGTGGTGGTCCGACGAGGCCTACCGCCTGCACGGCCGCCCGCGGTGGGTGCGGGTGCGTTCGCTCGGCGATCTCGCGTGGGGACTCTCGCCGGGCACCGCGAGCCGGGTGCGCAGGGCCTACACCGACTCGCTGCGCGACCCCGACGTGGATCTGCGCTACACCGCGACCGGGGAGCACGGTCCGGACCGCGACCTCGTGCTGCGGGCGCTCGACCACGGCGTGGTCGTCGTGCACCGCGCGGCTCCGGGCGGCGCTGCGGACCCCGCGGCCCGGCCGGCCGACGTCGTCGACATCCGCGAGGGCCAGCCCGATCCGGCGCCGAGCACGGGTACGGAGTCGGCAGGTACGGACGAGGTCGACGCGGACGAGGCAGGCACGGACGAGGCAGGCACGGACGAGGCAGGCACGGACGAGGTCGAGACCGACCTGGTCACGGACGCCGTCGTCGAGGAGAGCACGGACGACTCCCCGGCAGAGCCCCACCGGGCCACAGGACAGTCGCTGGCCCAGGCGGTCCTCGAGGCCACGCCGGACCTCGTGCTCCTCTACGACCTCGGTTCCCGCCGCGTCCTCACCATGGCCGGCAACGACGCGGAGTCCGCACAGATCGTCGAGCACATGCGCACCACCACCGCGATGCGCGACGACGTTCACCCGGACGACTACACCGCTCTCGTCGGGTGGCGCGACGAGCTGCACAGCCTCGAGCCGGGGGAGGTCCGGCACCGGGACGTGCGGTTCCGCTTCGGCGGCGAGTGGCGCTGGCGCGAGATCCGCGCGTCGGAGTTCCGCCGCGACGAGGGCGGCGGCACTGCCGAGGTCGTCCTCGTGGTGCGAGACGTGCACGAGCGCGTCGAGGCCGGGCGTCGCATCGCCGAGAGCGAGTGCGCGTTCCGCGAGGTCTTCGACGCGAGTCCGGTCGGCCTCGCGGTGCTCGACGCGCACGGTCGGTTCACCGACGTCAACGACGCCTTCTGCCTGCTCGCCGGCCGCACGCGCGAAGCGGTGCTCGCCACCGTCTACGAGGCCCTGCTGCACCCCGAGGACCGCGCTGCCGCAGTCATCTCCCGCGCCCGCAACCAGACGCAGGGCGCGGCCCACACCGCCGCGGAGCGACGGCTCACGCGGGCCGACGGCGCCAGCATCTGGGTGCGCGTGCGCACCAGCGAGATCGACTACGGCGACGCCGTACGCACGCTCGTCTCGATCGAGGACGTCACCGCGTCGAAGGCCACCGAGGACCAGCTCCGGCACGACGCCCTGCACGACGAGCTCACCGGGCTCCCCAACCGCCGCCTGCTCATCGACCGCCTCGAGCGCGCCCTCACCCGGTCGCGGCGTGGCGGCGCACGACTCGCCGTCTACTTCATCGACCTCGACGACCTCAAGCGCGTCAACGACACCCACCCGTGGAGCCACCGCGCGGGAGACATCCTCCTGACGTCGACGGCGGCGGCCGTGCGCGACACCCTGCGCGAGGCCGACACACTGGGCCGCCTCGGCGGCGACGAGTTCGTGGCCATCTGCGAGGACGTGGGCGACGACTCGACGATCACCGACCTCGGCGACCGCATCCTCGATGCCGTACGTCGTCCCCTCACCATCGGCGGCGAGACCGTCACCGCAGGGGCGAGCATCGGGATCGCCGTCGCAGACGACGAGTCCGAGACCGCGGAGCAGCTGCTGGGGCGCGCCGACGCCGCCATGTACGCCGCGAAGACGTCCGGCGGCTCGCGGGTCGTGCGCTCCGACGCCCCGGGCGACGAGTCGCCCGTCGACCTCCTCGGCGCCCTCGCACGGCGCGAGCTGCGACTGCACTACCAGCCCGTCGTGTCGCTCTCGAGCGGCTCGGTCCTGGGCGTCGCCACCGTCCTCAAGTGGCGTCACCCGGAGCGCGGCATGCTGCCCGGGCCGGAGGTGCGCGCGGCCATGGGCGCGGGAGCCTCCGCCCTCCCGGTCGTGCACTGGGCTCTCGACCGGGCGATCTCCGACGTCCGCACCGTGGCGCCCTCGCGCGTCGACCACGTGTCGGTGTGGATCCCGGTGCCGGGGCGCGCCGCGCTGGCCGCCAGCACGCGCGCCGCGGTGGCCCGCGCGATCGCCGGGCCCGAGGGCACGCTCACGCCCGAGAGCGCACCGTCGCTCGTCCTCGACATCCACGAGCAGGACATCGCCTCGCTCACCAAGCGCCGTGCGCTGCACCACCACCTGCACGCCCTGCTCGACGAGGGCCCGCTCGCGCTCGGCGTGGAGCGCTTCACGGCCGATGCGGTCCCGATCGGGACGCTGCAGCTGCTCTCCGCGGCCTCGGTCTCGATGGATCCCGACCTGCTGCTCGAGGCTGCCGACAACGAGGCCACCGAGGAGCTCGTCCGCTCGCTCGTCGCCGGTGCGGGAGCGCTCGGCGTGATCACGATCGCGATGGACGTGGAGGCCCAGGATCAGCTCGACCTCGCGCGGTCCCTCGGCATCCACGCGGCCTACGGCGACCTCATCGGGCCACCGGCCCCGCTCGACACCTACTCCGACCTGCTGCACGGCGGTCGCATGACGCTGCCCGAGACGGTGGGCGGCCCGGTCGCCGCGCCGCTCGGCCCCGCCGTCGTCGAGGCCGACGTCTTCGAGGCGGCCGACCTGGCCGAGGTCGTCGACGCGGTCGAGCTCGACCGTTCCGTGGCCGACGTGCTCTCCGAGGGCGCGGACGAGAAAGCCCGCTGGTCGCGCCTCGCCTCGCCCGAGCCGGCCGTGCGAGCCGAAGCCGACGCCGCGCCAGCGCCTCGCCTGCAGCACGCGGAGGACTCGCCGCGGCCCATGCTGCGGCGTGCGGAGCCGGCCATCGACGCGCCACCGCCCACGACTCCGAAGGTCGACCTCGGTGACGACATCGGCTCGGCGCTCGCGGCCGAGCTCGGCATCGAGCTCCCGCCGCTGCCGAATCCCGACGCGCCGCGCATCACGCGCACGATGACCGCGAGCCTGTCCGACCGGGTCAGCTGGACCCGGCGCGGCGATTCGCGTCAGTCGTAGCCGAGCTCGTGCAGGCGGTCGTCGTCGATGCCGAAGTGGTGCGCGATCTCGTGGACGACCGTGACGTGCACCTCGTCGACGACGTCGTCGAGCGTCCGGCAGATCGCCAGGATCGGGCGACGGTAGATCGTGATGCGGTCGGGCATGGCCCCGGCGTACCACTGGCCGCGCTCGGTCAGCGGGACGCCCTCGTAGAGGCCCAGGAGGGTGCCGCGCTCGTCGTCGGAGTCGTCCTCCACGACGAACACGACGTTCTCGACCAGCCGCGCGAGCTCGTCGGGGATCTCGTCGAGGGCCTCGGCGACGAGATCCTCAAACTCCTCCGGGGGGATGTCGAGCACGGGGAGATCCTCCCCCATCGACGCCGTCCGGGCCGTCCCCGCGTGCGGGGAACGGGCCCGTTTTGTCCGGGGGACCCGGGTTCCCGTATGCTCTCCCGGTCCCCCGACAGGTGACGCAAGGAAGGCCAGAGTTCCAGGCCCCCATCGTCTAGTGGCCCAGGACACCGCCCTTTCACGGCGGCAGCACGGGTTCGAATCCCGTTGGGGGTACCGGCACGACAGCATGCGATCGACCGCACGACAGCACCACCCGCAAGGCCCCGTAGCGCAGTTGGTTAGCGCGCCGCCCTGTCACGGCGGAGGTCGCCGGTTCGAGCCCGGTCGGGGTCGCCAGGAACGAAGGGCGCCGCATCGCGAGATGCGGCGCCCTTCGTTCCTTCCCGGACGCCCGAGGGAGTCGGCGTCCGGGACCTGAGCTCATCCGATGCCGGAACCTGCCGCGTCGCGGAGGTGGGCGTAGGAATCGCGGACGTACGCCGTGGGCTCGGCCTCGACCCATCGGCCGGCCGGCTCGGGCCAGGCCACCTCGGCCGACGCGCCGGAGCCGGCGCCGGCGCCGGCGCCGAGGAGGGTATGCGCGGCCTGGCGGGCGGCGCCGTCGGCGACGTACTCTCCCGGGTCGGCCACGTGGACCGGACGGCCGAGGATCTGCGGCGCGATCGCGGCCACCGCCGACGACCTGGCCGCGCCGCCGATGAGGATCACCCGACCGATCGGGACGCCCTGCACGACGAGCGCGTCGACGGCGTCGGCGAGGCCGCACAGCATGCCCTCGACCGCGGCGCGGGCGAGGTTCTCAGGCGTCCCGTTGCCGAGGGTGAGCCCGGCGATCTGACCGGTGGCGTCTGGGCGGTTCGGCGTGCGCTCGCCGGCGAGGTAGGGAAGCAGGGTGAGACCGCCCGAGCCGGGGTGCGCCGACAGCGCCAGGTCGTCGAGCTCCGCGTGCGTCACGCCGAGCATCCGGCGTACGACGTCGAGGACCTGCGCGGCGTTGAGGGTGCAGACCAGCGGCAGGAAGCGGCCCGTGGCGTCGGCGAAGCCGGCGACGGCGCCGGTGGTGTCGTGCGTCGAGGTCTCGGACACCGCGAACGCCGTGCCGCTCGTGCCGAGGGACACCACGACGTCGCCCGGCCGCGCGCTGAGACCGAGCGCTGCCGCCATGTTGTCGCCGGTGCCGGGCGCCAGTATCGCGCCGGGTGCGGCGCCCCACGACGCCGCGACCTCCCCGACCATCTCGTACGCCGACGCCACCCGAGGTACGCCGATCTCGCGCCCGAACGCCAGCGCAAGAAGGTCCGGCCGGTACTCCCCGGACGAGGGCGACCAGTAGCCCGTCCCGCTCGCGTCGCCGCGATCGGTCGTGATGCCGTTCGCGCTGCCGCGCAGCCGCGCTGTGAGCCAGTCGTGCGGCAGGCACACCGACGACGCGACGTGCGCGGAGTCGGCGTCGTGCTCGGCGACCCAGCGCAGCTTCGTCACCGTGAACGACGCCACAGGGACGGATCCTGTGGCGCTCGCCCACTCCTGCGCGCCGAGCTCCGCGACGAGCTCGTCGGCGGCACGCGCGGACCGCGTGTCGTTCCAGAGCAGGGCCGGACGGACCACGGCGCCGTCGTCGTCGAGCAGCACCATGCCGTGCTGCTGCCCGCCGACCGCGATCGCCGAGACGTCGGCGAGACCGCCGGCGTCGGCGACCGCCGCGTGCAGCGCGACGTCCCACGCCGCGGGGTCGACCTCGGTGCCGTCCGGGTGCGGGGCACGGCCCTCGCGGACCAACCCACCCGTGCGGGCGTCGCGGACGACGACCTTGCACGACTGGGTCGAGGAGTCGACGCCCGCGACGAGGAGACGCTCCACCACGATCAGGCGGTGCCGAGGATGTGCTCGATCGCGAGCTGGTCGAGGTGGGCGTAGCCGTAGCCGCGCAGGCCGGCGGCCTCGACGTCGAAGTTGGCGTCGACGTCGGCGATCAGGTCGTCGTAGGTCTCGCCGGGCGCGAGCGTCGGGACCGCCGTGCCGGCGACGCGGGAGGCCTCGAGGGCGGCCTGCACGCGCGGGTCGGCGCGGAAGGCCATCGACTTCTCCTTGAGGATCAGGTAGGTGCGCATGTTGGCCGCGGCCGACGCCCACACGCCGTCGATGTCCTCGGTGCGCATCGGCTTGTAGTCGAAGTGGCGCGGGCCGGTGTAGTCGGAGTTCTCGAGCAGGTCGACGAGGAAGAACGCGTTGATCAGGTCGCCGTGACCGAAGACGAGGTCCTGGTCGAACTTCGGGCCGTGCTGGCCGTTGAGGTCGATGTGGAACAGCTTCTTGTGCCACAGCGCCTGCGCGATGCCGTGTGCGAAGTTGAGGTTGGACATCTGCTCGTGGCCCACCTCGGGGTTGAGGCCGACCATCTCGGAGTGCTCGAGCTCGTTGATGAACGCGAGCGCGTGGCCGACCGTCGGCAGCAGGATGTCGCCGCGCGGCTCGTTCGGCTTCGGCTCGATGGCGAACTTCAGCCCGTAGCCCTTGTCGATGACGTACTGGCAGAGCAGGTCGAGGCCCTCCTTGTAGCGGGAGAGCGCGTCGCCGATGTTCTTGCCCGCGTCGACCTCCGAGCCCTCGCGCCCGCCCCAGAACACGTAGGTCTCGGCACCGAGCTCCGCGGCGAGGTCGATGTTGCGGATGATCTTGCGTGTCGCGTAGCGCCGGATGTCGCGGTCGTTGCTCGTGAACGCGCCGTCCTTGAACACCGGGTGCGTGAAGGTGTTCGTCGTCGCCATCGGCACCTTCATGCCGGTCTCGGCGAGCGCGTCCTTGAACCGCGCGATGTGCTTGTCCCGCTCGTCGGCGTCGGCACCGAACGGGATGAGGTCGTCGTCGTGGAACGTGACGCCGTAGGCGCCGAGAGCCGCGAGCTGGTGCACCGACTCGACCGGGTCGAGGTGCGGCCGGGTCGCGTCGCCGAACGGGTCGCGGGCCTGCCAGCCGATCGTCCAGAGACCGAACGTGAACTTGTCGTCCGGTGTCGGTGCGGGGATGGTCATGGCGGGCCTCCGAGGTGATGGGCTAGAGTTCGTACAGCGCCTAAACATACTCGCGGGGAGGCAGCATGTCGACAGGTTCGACGCCCGGATCCCCGGCGCGCCCCACGCCGCGTCCTACCGACCAGGCCGACGTACGCCGGCACAACGCGGCCCTCGTGCTCGGTTGCGTGTCGAGCAGCGGGCCGCTGAGCCGGGCCCGCGTCGCCGCGCACACCGGCCTCACCCGCGCGACCGTCGGCACGATCGTCGACGAGCTCCTCGCGGCCGGTCTCGTCTCCGAGCAGGGCACCCGGTCCGCCTCGGGCATCGGCCGACCCGGCACCGACCTCGTCCTGCGCCCCGACGGCGCGGCGAGCGTGGGCCTTGAGATCAACGTCGACGGCATCGTCGTCGCGGTCGTCGACCTCGGCGGCACCGTGCGGCACCGCGCAGCGCGCAGCGGCGACCTCCGTGACCGCACCGCCGCCGCTGTGCTCCGCTCCGCGGCGCACATGGTCGACGACGCCGTCGCGGTCGCCTACGACCTCGGCCTGCCGGTCCGCGGCATCGGCGTCGCGGTGCCCGGCCTCGTCGACCTCGGCGAGCAGGTGCTCCGCCTCGCGCCCAACCTCGGCTGGACCGACGTCGCCGTCGTCGAGCGGTTGCGGTTCTACGCGGTGACGCACTGGCCCTGCCCCGTGGTGCTCGACAACGAGGCGAACCTCGCGGCGCTCGGCGAGCTGTGGCGCGGCGGGCACCTGAGCACCGACAGCTTCGTGCTGGTCAACGGCGACGTCGGCGTCGGCGCCGGTGTGGTCCTCGACGGTGCTCTGCACCGCGGGTCGCGCGGCTTTGGTGGCGAGCTCGGACACCTCACCGTGGCGCCCGAGGGCCCCGACTGCCGGTGCGGCGCGCGCGGGTGCCTCGAGCAGGTGGCCGGCCTCGACTTCATCCTCCGGCAGGCCGGCGTACGCGACGCGCCGCGGACCGGCGAGGACGCCGTGACCCCGCTGCTCACCCGGCTGCGTCGCGGTGACGAGCGCGCGATCGCGGCCGTACGTCAGGCCGGCGAGGCGCTCGGCGTCGGCGTCGCGGCGCTCGTGAACCTCTTCGACGTCGACACCGTGGTGCTCGGCGGCGTCTTCGCGCCGCTCTTTCCCTGGCTCGACGAGCCGCTGCAGGCCGTCGTGCGGCGACGCGTGCTGTCGGCCGCCTGGGCACCGCTCACCGTGCGGCCGTCCGACCTCGGCCGCGATGCCGCGGTGATTGGAGCGGCGTACGCCCCGCTGCGCGACCTGCTCGCCGACCCGCTCACCGTGGTGGAGGAGTCGGCCTGACCGGGCACGGTTCTGCTCTCGATCCGGGGTCCGTTATGCTTCCCCGGCTGCCTTCGGGCAGCAGCACGGCGGCCAGGTAGCTCAGTTGGTACGAGCGTCCGACTGAAAATCGGAAGGTCGGCGGTTCGACCCCGCCCCTGGCCACAGAATCAGCGCAGGTCAGAAGCCTGACGAACGTCGAGAGGCCCGGGTCATCGACCCGGGCCTCTCACAATCTCTCACAAACCGTTCTCGGGGACCGGTGGGCGCCGGAGGATGCGGTCGAGCACGTCGCAGGCCGGACAGGCTCAGCGCGAACCCTCCCGCCCAGGCGTGGGCGGCGGTTGCGTCGAGGAAGGCTGCGGCTTCGGCCTGGGTCCATGCCTGCATCTCCTGCACGGGCCGGGGCAGCAGGTCGACCATGTGGGCGGGGTTGCGGACCAGGAGACCCTCACGGACGGCGGCGTTGAACAGCTGGCGGAGCACCCCCAGGGTCAGGTTCACCGAGCGGGGAGCCAGCGGGCGTTCTCCGGTGCGCATGTCGTCGATGAGGGTCACGAGGTCGGACTTCGACACTTGGTCCAGTCGCCGGTGCCCGAAAGTGTCGAGGGCCCGGTTGAGGGCGACCTGGTATCCCTCGAGAGTCTTGGGGCGCACCGAATGGCGGCGGGACGCCAGCCATGTGGTGGCGTACTCCTCGAGCGTGATCTCGACCCGCCCCACGTAGGTACCGGAGTTCACCGCCACCC
>JADGOZ010000046.1 GCA_017882705.1 Candidatus Nanopelagicales bacterium
ATCTGGTACGCCGTCGTCAAAGAGGCCTAGACGCAGACACGCGGAGATACGGCAGCAAGCCGACGACTCCCGAGCCAGGATCCTGACCCGGACCCCACGCGACGGCCAGTCCCGCCGCGCCGATCGCCCTCGTTGAGGCGCTGGTAGAGGACGTGGTCCTGCCACTGTCCGGCGATGCGCAGGAACTGCGGCGCGTAGCCGATGCGCTCGAAGCCGTTGCGCGCGAGCACGATCTGGGACGCCGTGTTGTGCGGGAACGTCTCGCCCTGCACCCGGTGCAGGCCGAGCTCGGTGAAGCCCACCGCGACGATGCTCGACACGGCCGCGGTCGCGATGCCCCGGCCGTTGCGGTCCTGGGCCACCCAGTAGCCCACGCTCGCGCACTGCGCGGCGCCTCGGCTGATGCTGTTGAGGTTGATCCGTCCGGCGATCGAGCCGTCCACGTCGAGGATCACGTGCGGCAGAATCAAGTCGTTCGCGTGCCGGGTCAGCGCCACCTCGACGATGGCCTCCTGCCCGGCGGGGGTGTACGCCTGGTCCGGTGTCGCGGGGTTCGTCGGAGCGAGGAACTCCCGGTTGGCCACGGCCAACGCGGTCAGCTCCGGCACGTCGGTCATGGACACCAGCCGTGTCGTCACTCCTGGCATGTCGCGTCCCCCGTCATCGCCGATCGCGTCGTGCGAGCTCGATCCTAAGCAGGACGCGGGCAGCCGACCGCCCCCGGCGTACGCCGTCGGCACTGGACGCGCGGCGCAGCCGTCCCCGTCAGGAGCGCTCCAGGTCCCGGGGTCCCGGCCCGACGCGGGACCGCGCATCGCTAGCCTCGAGCGAGTCACCGGTCGACCACGAGGAGCCCACCGTGTCCGTGTCCGTCCCCGCCCCCGCCCCCGGCGTCATCGCCGACAGCGTCGCCCGTTCGCGCGCCTTCGACGTCGCCCTCGTCGCGGCCGGTTCGCTGTTCATCGGCATCGCGGCCCAGGTGAGCATCCACCTGCCGAACAACCCGGTGCCGATCACCGGCCAGACCTTCGCGGTGCTCCTCGTCGCGGCCGGCACGGGCCTGCTGCGCGGTGTCGCCGCGACACTGCTCTACGCGGTGCTCGGGCTCGTCGGCGTCCCGTGGTTCGCCGGTGCCTCGTCGGGCTACGTCTCCGCGACGTTCGGCTACATCCTCGGATTCGTCGCCGCGGCCGCGATCGTCGGCTGGCTCGCTCAGCGCGGCTGGACCCGCTCGCCGTGGCGCACCGCGGCGGCCATGGTGATCGGCGACCTGGCGATCTACGCGATCGGCGTCCCTTGGCTCAAGGCCACGCTCGGGGTCTCCTGGGCCAAGGCCGTCAGCCTCGGCCTGCAGCCGTTCCTCGTCGCAGACCTGCTCAAGGCGGCGCTCGCCGCCGGCCTCTTCACCGGGGCGTGGGCGCTCGTCGAGCGTCGCCGTCGGTCGTGACCGGCGCGTGCGGGTCGGCGGCCTGAGGCACGAGCGTCAGGACGCCTCGGCGGCGTGCTCCGGCACGCAATCGGCGTCCATGCGCCGGAAGATGATCTCGCGCTCGTCCTCGGTGAGGCCGCCCCACACTCCGTGCGCCTCGCGCGCACGCATGGCGTAGTCGCGGCACATGCCCACGACCGGGCAGCGCTCGCAGACGTAGAGGGCGGCACGGTCGCGGTTGTCGCGGCTGCGGCCACGCTCGTTGCGCGGGTGGAAGAACAGCGTGGGATCGGCGGTACGGCACGCGCCGTCGAGCTGCCAGTCCCAGCGTTCGTCGAGCGGCACCCTGGCGATGGGTAGCGGTGGCATGTCGTCCCCTCACGGCATCGGCGGGCGTCCACCGGCTGTCGCTCGTCGACGGCGTGGGGGTGGGCCACCACCGCTATCGGCACGGCGGGAACGCGGTCTTGAACCCGCAGCGTGACCAGTTCGCCCCCGGATGGCGGGACTCGCTCAAGGGGCGGTCAAGGACCGCTCACTCCCGGCTCACGGCCCGCTGACCAGCTCCTCGAGAGCCGGGCGTGGATCGCGCTCGCGTGGATACCCGGTCCGCGGAGGGCAAGGATGGAGCCGTGGCTACGACGGGACGTTCGAGGCGCGTCGGGGCGACCCTCCTCACGGCGTTCGCCCTCGCCGGCTGCGCGTCGCAGGCGTGCACCACGATCGGCTGCCAGAGCTCGGTCTCCGTCGACGTCAGCGCGGTCCAGGGCCTCGGGTCGAGTCAGGCGGGCCGTGTCAAGGTGTGCGTGGGCTCGACGGACAACTGCGTGCTCGCACTCGCACCGAAGGGCCAGTCCGTCGTGCAGGCGGTCTTCGCCGCGGGGACCATCCCCGCGGCGGGGACGGCGATCGACAAGCCGGTCACGATCACGGTCAGCGTCATGAACCCCGGCCAGGCCCTCGTCGACGGCAGCGTCGATGCGACCTTCACCAAGCTCGCGCCGAACGGCGAGACGTGCGGACCCGTCTGCTACACCGCGGCCGTGGTCGCGACGAACCGAGGGATCACGGCCCTCCCGGTCGCCGCGACGCCCACGGCTTCCGGCTGAGGCCCACCAGCACGGTCAGAGCCCCGCGACGAGCTCCTCGAGCCGTGCGTGGATCGACCCGACGTAGGCCTCCGACTCCGGCTTCATCACCGTGCTGCGCAGGATCCGGGCGGTCGTGACGTCGATCACGGCGTCGTGACCCCGCGCGGCCATGGCCGCGGCGGTGACGGCGTAGGTCGCCAGGTGGATCTGCCCGGCCGGGTCGCCGGCGGCAGCGGCATGGAACAGCGCCTCGCTCGCCGAGTCGATCGCCGAGAGCGAGGCGCGCTGCGGGAAGTAGGCCACGATGTCGAGCTCCGGCGCCTGGTACGCCGCCAGCACGTCCGACTCGTCGAGCAGACGTGCCCACTCGAGCGCACCCCGACGGTCGGCGCGCAGCGCCTGCCCGAGACCGGCGTCGGTGAGCGGCACGACCTCGAGGGTGAGCCACAGCGCGGCCGCAGCCGCGCCCGCGCGGCTGCACTCCAACGAGATCTCGCCCAGGTGCAGCTCGTCGGAGCTGAAGTAGGTGTAGGGCGAGTCGTGCACGTAGAAGCGACCGACCGCCGGGTCGCGGAAGAGCACCGCGCCGCAGCCGTAGGGCTGCAGACCGTGCTTGTGGGGGTCGACCACCACGCTGTCCGCGTCCGCGATCGCGCGGAACGGAGCGCTCACGACGCCGTCGGGGGAGTCGTCGGCGATCAGCGCGAAGAACCCGCCGTACGCCGTGTCGACGTGCACCCTCGCGCCCGTGGCACGGGCGCGGGCGACGATGTCCGGCAGCGGGTCCAGGGCACCGAGCCCGGTCGTGCCGAGCGTGGCGACGACCGTGCCGACGCGACCCGTGGCCAGCACCTCGTCGAGGTGGTCGAGGTCCATCCGGCCGGCCGCGTCGGAGCGCACGGCGATGCCCTCGACGCCGAGGACGCCGCACATCCGGGCGTGCGTGTAGTGGGCGTCGGCACTGAACGCGATGGCCTTGCCCGGGAGCGACTCACGGGCGACCCAGAGCGCCTCGAGGTTGGCGATGGTGCCGCTCGACGTGAGATGCCCCAGGTGGTCGTCGTAGCCGAACATCGTGGCGATGCGGGCGACGACCTCCTTCTCCATCGCGGCGGTCGCGGGGCCGCCGTCGAGCGCGTGGTTGTTGGGGTTGATGAGCATCGCCGTGGTGTAGCCGAGCACCGCCGCGGGGTGCGGCGGCTTGAGCATCTGGCCGACGTAGCGCGGGTTCCCGAAGGGGTAGTTGTCCTGCAGCCGCTCGACGAGACGGCCGAACGCCTCGCCGAGGACGTCGTCGGGCACGGCCAGGCTCGGGTGCGGCGAGACAGGTCCGTAGGCGGCGTTCCACGCCTCGATCGCGTCGACCCCGCGAGGGAGCCACGCGCGCAGATCGGTCATGCCCGAAGTCTGGCCTACGACAGGGAGGTCGGGTCGGTCGCCACCGCGTCGACGAGCTGCTGCACGAGCGACTCCCGGACCCGGCGGTAGGCGGCGTCGTCGGAGAACTCACCGTTCTCGTACTTCAGGTCGAGCTGCGCGAGCTGCTCGGCCAGCACCTCCGCCTGGCTGCGCGGCGTGGCGGTCGGCGACGTGGCGGTCTTCGCGGGCTTCGGAGCCGTGGCCTTCGCCGGCTTCGGGGCTGCGACGGGCTTGGCCGGTGCCGCCGCCTTGGCCACCTTCGCGCCCTTCGGCACCGCCGTCGGGTCCGCCGTGGACGCGGAACGGCGACGGCGCAGGAGCACCACGACGACCGCGGCGACGACCACGACGAGAAGGCCGATCAGCCCGAAGAGCCACCACGGCGTCGAGGAGCTCTCGGCCGCGGCGGCCGACAGGGTCACCGTGATCGTGTCGCCGGCCTTGACCGCACCGGACTTGTAGACGTCGTAGGTCACGTTCTTGTCCGTGGTCGTGCCGCTGCTGGTCAGCTGCGGCGAGGACACCGCCGTCCCCTTCGGGGCGAGCAGGGTGATGCTGTCCGCGGGGAACTGGGCGAGGAACGCGAGGCTCGCGGGTCGCGGCGACTCGTAGCGCAGGGTGCCGCTGCTGCCGCCCGGGTTGAGCGGGCGGGTGTGGGCCCAGGCGCCGTTCGTGACGGCGCTGCAGCAGACGGCGAACTGGCCGAGGTACTGGAAGTTCGTGGCCCCGGTCGCGATGGAGAGCAGCGCTGCCGCCTTGGCACCCGGGGTCGCGTCGGCCACCGGAGTCGTGCCGACGAAGGCGGTCGCGCCGGAGTTCGTGTAGGAGAGGTCCTGCTCGACCGCGACCTTGTCGCCGGTGACGTCGAGCCACACGATCCACGACGAGGTCTTGATCTTCGCCGGGGAGTCCGTGGGGGCGAAGACGGGGAGCTTGAGCGTCAGTCCCTGCCCCGCGGGGACGGTGACGAGGTCGGTCGAGAACGTGGCCCCCTTGTAGGGCGCCGTGATGGTGTAGTTCCAGTCGCCGCCGGCGAGGTCGCGGAAGGTGAAGGTCCCGTCGGCCTTGGTCACCGCGGTGCGGGTGATCGCGTCGCCGGACGTCGGGACACCGCTCAAGGTCACCGTCACGCCGGCCTCGGCCGTGGCCGGGCCGGGAACCGCGATGCGTCCGCTGATCTCCGCGGTGCCGCTGCCGGCGTCGGCGCTGCGCGCCGCTGTCGGGGTGAGAGCCGACGCGGGTGCCGTTGCCAGCAGCGCTCCGGAGAGAGTGACGGCCAGCATCGCCCCGGAGGTCCCGAGGAACCGTCGTACGCCGAACCCGTGCACCCACCCCATGGGGAACTCCCTGCTATGCGGTGACCTTCGTGCCGCACGAGCGGCAGAAGGCGTCACCGTCCTCGAGCACAGCCTCGCAGGCCGCGCAGTGCTTGGCCTTGAGCGCCGCCTTGCGCGCCGCGATGGCGGCTTCCACGGAGGCTCGGACGTCGTCCGACGACGTACCCATGACCGGCGGGGAGGCCGGAGCGGCGACCTTCTCGGCCACGGGCGCGGGGACCGGCTCGTCGTCGGGGGTGTCGGTGGTGGTCGTCGCCGCAGACGCGGCGGCTGTCGTCGCCGCCGGTCGGGCGACCCGCTCGACCCTGGCGACGGACCGGGCCTTCGCGGCCGGGTCGCTGAGGTCGACGGGACCGTCGAGCGTCGGCTCGGTGGCGTAGAGGAACGGGCGCAGGACGAGGGCGAGCATCGCGAGCAGCAGGACGAAGGCTGCGATCAGGTAGACGTTCATGTCAGGCCTCCACCAGCTCCTGGTCGTGCTCGGGCTCGGGCTCGTCCTCGTCCTCGTCCTCGTGCAGCGTCTCGAGCGCCATCCGCGGAGCGCCGATGCGCTTCGGGAGGACGAACAGGAGGCCACCGATCGCCATGACCAGGCCGCCCATCCAGATCCAGAGGACCGCCGGGTTCGTGAAGACGTTGAGCGTGACCTCCTTGGTGCCGGTGTCGGCGGCCTCGAGGACGACGTAGATGTCCTCGGTCGGCCGGACATGGATGCCGACGTTCGCGTGCGTCTCACCCGTGGAGGTGAACTGGTCCTGCTCGGTGCTGATGACCGCCATCGTGCCGCCGTCGCGCCCGATGAGGGCGACCCGGGCGACGAACGCGGTGCTCTCCGCGAGCTGCGCGGCGTTGAGGTCGAGCACCTTCACGGTCTGGCCGGCCACGGTCGCCGTGTCGCCGACCTTGAGGGTCACGCGACCCTCCTGCTGGAGGCTGGCGTTGAGCGTCACGGCGGCGAGCATCACGATGAGGCCGACGTGCGCGACGTACGGGCCCGAGGCACGCAGCGCCGCGAGAACCCGGCTGTCGGCGGAGCTCGACCACGCCGAGCCGACCCGCTGCCAGAGCTTGCGCGCCACGCTCATGAGCGCGAGGAGCGAGATGGTGAGGACCAGGGCGACGCCCGGGTTCTGCCAGCTGCTCAGCGCGTAGAGACCGACGAAGGTCACGGCCGCGACGACGCCGCGCACGACGGCCTCGCGGCGCTGGTTCGCGACGGTCTGCCCCGGGAGGAACGGGGACACCGCGAAGATCGCCAGGACCGCGACGCCGAGCGGCGTGCAGACGGCGCGGAAGAACTCCGGGGTCACCGAGATCTCCTGGTTGCGCAGCACCCGCAGGAACAGCGGGTACATCGTGCCCCAGAGGACGGCGACGGTGAGGGCGATCATGAGGACCGCGAGGGCGCGCTGGCCCACCCAGCCGTGACCCTGCGCGTCGGACTTCGGGGCCCGCAGCATCGGCAGGCGCCACACGAGAAGGCCGCCCGACACGAGCAGGATGATGAAGATCGCGGCACCCATGATCGGGCCGAGGCCGGACTCGCCGAAGGCGTGCACGGAGGAGATGACGCCGGAGCGGGTCAGGAACGTGCCGAACAGGCACAGGATGAACGTCGTGATCACCATGACGAAGCCGAGCACGCGCAGGCGTCCGGTCTTCCAGTGCGTGAGCGTCGTGTGCAGGAGCGCGGTGCCGGTGAGCCAGGGGAGCAGGCTCGCGTTCTCGACCGGGTCCCAGCCCCAGTAGCCGCCCCAGCCGAGCTCGGCGTAGGCCCAGCGCGCGCCGAGGATGATGCCGGCGGTGAGCGCGATCCAGGAGTAGGCGTTCCACCGCGTCGCGACCTTGACCCACGGGCCCTTCGACGGGCCGGCGACCAGCGCCGAGATCGTCAGCGCGAACGGCACGGTGTAGAGGATGTAGCCGCCGTAGAGCGCGAGCGGGTGGATGATCTGCAGCGGGTTCTGCAGCAGCGGGTTGAGGCCCTGGCCGTCGGCCACCGGTGCCGGGAGCAGCTTGAAGGGGCTCTCGACGAAGAGGACGAGACCGACGAAGAGGCCGGTCACGACGGCGAACGTGGTGACGGCGTAGGGCGCGATCTCCCAGTTCTTGCGACGGTTCTGCACCACGATGACCGCGGCGAGGATCGCGGAGAACCAGGCCCAGAGGAGCAGCGAGCCGCCCTGGCCGGCCCACATCGCGGCGATCCGGTAGGGGATCGCGAGCGACTTGCTGGTGTAGTCGGCGACGTAGGCGACGGAGAAGTCGCCGGTCATGAGCAGGGTGAGCAGCGAGCCGGCGGCGACGCAGACCGCGAGGGTCATCGCGTAGACGGCCCCCTCCGCACTGCGCACGAAGTCGTCGCGCTTGCGCGTCGCGCCGATGATCGACGCGACCACCGCCCAGAGGGCCGCGGCCAGCGCCAGGGCGATGGCGTAGCTGCCGAGCTCAGACATGGTGTGTCACCCGTTCTTGCTAGTTGGCGCTGAGGTCTAGTTCTGGAGGTCGGTCTGCGAGGCGATGGCTGCCTGCAGGTTACGGCGTCGCACGTGCAAGGAGACCGTGTATCCGATGTAGAGGACGCCCGCGAGGCCGTAGCCGACGAACAGGTTGATGTTGTTGCTGATCATGACTCGATCTCCTCAAGCTGGGTCGCGAGGCGGGCCACGTCGAGACGCAGGCGCATCAGGTAGACGTAGACGAGGCTGAAGGTGGTGAGGCCGACCATGAGGGCGATGACCATCGCGCCGGGCATGTGCGGGCCGTCGCCGGTGATGATGACCTGCTGCGGGTGCAGAGTGCGCCACCAGTTCACCGACAGGTAGATGATCGGGACGTCGATGAAGGCGATGATGCCGATCACGGCGGAGAACCGGGCGCGGCGCGCGGGGTCGGGCACGTAGGCGCGGACCGCGAGGTAGCCGAGGTACATCAGCCACAGGACGAGGAACGACGTGAGGCGCGGCTCCCAGGTCCAGTAGACGCCCCAGATCGCGTGGCCCCACATCATCCCGGTGGCCAGCACGACGGTGGTGAACAGCGTCCCGATCTCGGCCGAGGAGGCGGCGATCGTGTCCCACTTCTCCTTGCGGCTGGAGAGGTAGGCGATGCTCGACAGGAACGTCACGCCGAAGCCCACGAAGCAGATCCAGGCCGAGGGCACGTGGATGTAGAAGATGCGCTGCATCGCGCCCTGCAGCTCGTCCTCAGGGGCGAAGACGAATGCGAAGTACGCGAAGACGGCGAGCATCACGAGCACCACGATCGCCAGCGGCGACACGCGGGTCTTGTGCGCGGCGGCCGTGCCGTCGGTGACGACAGGTGCGCCGGTTCGTGCAGCGGGCTTGCTCTCGATGCTCATGAATCCTCCACTACGAACGAGAACGTCGCGATCGCGGCGAGTCCGACCACGAGGTCGAAGCCGGCGAGAAGTGCGTACCACTGGAACATGTTCACGCTGCCCGCGGTGTCTCCACCGAGGGCCTGCCGCGTCGTCTCGACGGCCGCGATCATGAGGGGGATGACGACCGGCATGACGATCAGCGGCAGCAGGGACTCGCCCATGCGGCTGCCGACGGCGATGCCGGAGAACAGGGTGGCGACGATCGTGATGCCGATCGTGGCCAGGACGACGGCGAGGATGAGACCGCCGACGTCGAGCGAGCCCTGGGACTCGCCGGTCATGAGCACCAGGAACATCGGGACGATGAAGACCTCGATGAGGCCCATCGTGACGAGCCCGGCGGCCAGCTTGCCGAGGAAGATCGACTCGCGCGGGGCCGGCGAGAGGAGCAGGCCCTCGATCGCGCGGTCCTGGGACTCGCGGGCCATGCTGCGCCCGACGCCGAGGAGCACCGCGAACAGCAGGCTGATCCAGAGGATTCCGGTCGCCATGCTCCCGGTGTTGCCCGACTGCACCGTCGTGAAGCTCGCGGTGATGAGGACCGTGACGGCGAACAGGCCCGAGGACATGAGCACGTCGCGGCTGCGCAGCTCGACACGCATGTCTTTCGCGGTGATCATCCCGGCGGAGCGGAAGCGGCCCGGCGGCACGACGAGGGCGGGGCGCGCGGTGAGCGCGGCCAGGTGCGGCTCGTCGAGCGAGGGGCGCTCGGGGAGGTCGGGGCGCGAGATGGGGCCGCGGCCGCCGTGTCCGGCGCGCGAGACATGGTCGGAGACGACGCCGACGAGGACGTCCTCGCGCTCGTCGACCTCGAGGTCGGCCAGCGCCTCGATCGGCTCGTCGACGGCGATGCCGCCCTCGCCGATCACGATGAGGCGGGTGGGTCCCTCGAGGGCCCGCGACATCTCGTGGACGGTCATGATGATCGTGCGGCCCTCGGCGTGCAGCGCGGTGAGCAGCTGCACGAGGCGTGCGGACGACTCCTCGTCGAGGCCGGTGAACGGCTCGTCGAGGAGCAGGACGTCGGGACCGTGCATGAGCGCGCGGGCGAGGGTCAGGCGCTGCTTGTTGCCGCGGGAGAGGACGCCGGCGGGGCGGTCCAGGACCCGGCGCAGGTCGAGCACGTCGGCGAGCTCCTCGATGCGCGCCTCGGGGTCGGCGACGCCGAACAGCCGGGCGTGGAACATCAGGTTCTGCCGGCCCGTGAGGTCGCCGTAGAGCAGACCGTCGTGGGAGACGAAGCCGAGCATCCGGCGCAGTCCCGGGCCCGCCTTGCGGAGGTCGACGCCGGCCAGGGTGACGGCCCCGGTGGTCGGCGTCGCCAGTCCGGCGACGAGGCGGAGGAGGGTGGTCTTGCCCGCGCCGTTCGCGCCCATCAGGGCGACGAAGGAACCCGCCGGGATCTCGAGGTCGACGTGGCGCAGCACCTTGTGCCGGCCGAACGTCTTGCCGACGTCGACCAGGCTGAGGTCACTGGGACGAGGCACCGTTACCACTGCTCCCGGCCTGGAACTTCGACGGGCACTTCGCCAGCAGGGTCGTCGCCGCGAAGATGCCGTCGGTGCCGAGCTGTCCCTCGGCGACCATCTGCGTGCCGGGCTGCGACGCGGTGGTGAGCGCGGTGGTCGCGGAGCCCTGGTAGACGACGTTGACCCGAGTGGTCCCGTCGGTGAGCGTGAACTTCGTGGTGCCCGGCGTCGTCTGGACGCTGTTGGCGACCAGGGTGCCGGCGAGGCGCACGTGCTGCCCGGGGGCGGCGGCCACCTCGGTCGGCGTCTTGTAGAAGACGACCGACTTGCCCATCATCGACGTCGCCGCGAAGGCGATGGCCGCGACGAGGACGACGCCGACGACGATCCACAGCCAGGTCCGGCTCTTGCGCTCGAGCGCAACGGGCGCCTCGTCGACCTGCGGGGTCGGGGTGAGCTGAGCCATGAGGTCCTCCTGCAGTGCGGTCGTTCTCCGTCAGGTCAAATCCTCGCGGTCCGCAAGCCCGTCAACCATCCGTCGGAGGGCACGTTTGCGGTAGAGAACAGGGGCTTCCAGGGTGTGCCGCATGCCGATCGGTATATGCCCCTCTGTACCCAGCAGAGGACAGCCTGGGCTCACGGTCCGGTCGTGCGACGACCGGCGCCTCCTCAGGAGGGGCGCCGGTCGTCAGGTCGCGCGGGCGGGGTCAGCCTGCGGCGACAGCCTTCTGGATCATCGAGTCGAGGGTGACCGGGTCGAACGCGGAGATGAACTTCTCGACGATCTTGCCCTTGCGATCGAGGAAGAAGGTCTCGGGCAGGCCCGTGACGTTGTACTGGGCACCGATGGTCTGGTCGGGGTCCTGCACGCTCTGGTAGCCGAGACCGTAGGTCTGGTAGTAGGTGTGGGCGCCGGCCGTCGTGTCGTGCGAGTCGACGCCGACGAACACGACGCCCTTGGCGCGCCACTTCTTCTCGATGTCGGAGACGATCTGCGCCTCCGCCTTGCACGTGCTGCACCACGAGGCCCAGAAGTTCACGACGACGGTCTTGCCGCGCAGGCTCGACAGCGTCAGGGACGCGCCGTTGCCGTCGACCAGGGCCCCGGTGAACTCAGGGGCCATCTGGCCGACGGGGTCGGCGCTGAGCTGCTGTCCGACGACGGACGCCGGCGCCGACTGGTAGCGGGGTGCGAGCGCGAACCCGAACAGCACGACGACGGCCAGGACGACCACGCCGAGGCCGATGAGGGCGCCCTTGCGACTGGTCGGGACGGCCTCCTCGGCCGGCTCGAGGGTCTCCACGGGCTCCTGGACATCCATGGTCGTCATGGTCTGGCCTTCCTGGTCGAGGTCGTCGTTCATGACGTCGCCGTCACCGTCGTCTTGTCCGCGGGAGTGTCCAGCGGGTTGCCCGAGTGGCAGGTCGCGCAGAAGACCGGCTGGTGGCAGTAGGCGCAGGCCTTGCCACCCGAGACCCGGATCGACTTCGCGTGGTTGTAGAGCATCTCGTCGTGCGTGACCTTGATGGCGCCGGTGGTGTGGCAGTCCTCGCAGTACTGGCGCTGGTGGCAGGTGCCGCAGTCGGTGCCCTTGGGCTCCACGGACCCGGCCGGCAGGTGGGCGATCCGTGCGTTGCGCTCACTGGCGACGGCCGCAGCGGCGTCCTTGTGGTTGAACACCCACAGCTTCTCCTTGTGGGAGTCAGGTTCGCCGCCGAGGAGGAGCCCCGTGATCGACGGGCCGGACTGGGGGAACGTGTGACAGGTGGAGCAGGACGACGGGATCGTCTCCGTCCCCACCTTGCCGTCCACGACCTTGAAGTGCGCTCCGTCGTGGCATCGGAAGCAGCCAGGCCCGGCCTGGTGCCCGAGGTTGTTCGGGTACGTAGCCGCCTGGACCTTCATCTCGGGCGTGGCGAGCGAGGCGTAGATCTTCTGGATCTGGGTGATCGCCTCGTCGATCTTCGCCGAGTGGGTCTTCGACAGGACCGGGTAGGAGGTCTCGTACGTCGTGCGCAGGCCCTCGATCGCCGTGTTGGCTGCGTCGATCGAGGCGTAGTCGGCCTCGAGGAGTGTGACGGCGTTCTTCTTGATGTAGGGCAGCTGCGGGCTGATCGTGCCCGCCGACATCTCGATGTCCACGGCTTGGGCCGGCGTCGGTGTCCCGTGCCCAGCCCGGTTGTGGCAGGTCAGGCAGTCCATGGTGCGCACCAGCTCGGTCGACTCCAGGGCTGTGAGGTCGGGGGCGACGTCGGACGACATTCCGATCTTGGCGGCGGAGATGTAGTCCGTGGTGCTGCCGTCGGCGTTCGTGACCTTGACCGAGTCGATGGTCTGGGCGCGCGGGTCCTCGCTGGTGTACGACACGTTCTGCTGCACGTGCCAGTGCACGCCGCGCGGGTTCGCGGACTCGGCCGTACCGGGCTCGGCGGAGCCGTCAGCGCTGGTGAGACCGACCGGGCGCAGCACGACGGCCACCACGGCGCGAGTGTTGCCCTTGTCCTGCGCGTAGGTGGGGCGCAGCACGAGCTTGACGGGACCGCCGTTGGCAGTGATCGACTCCAGGGAGTGGCACCGCAGGCACGTGTCGGTGACCGGCGGGAGGTCCTCGTGGTCGGGCGGGGGGATCGGCCGCGGGTAGGTGTTGGTCACGAGCTGGAAGAGCTGCTTGGACCCGGCCGCCTTGGCCTCGACCCAGCCCAGCGCACCCGGCTTCACATGGCACTCGGCGCAGGCGAGCTCGGAGTGCGACGAGGTCTTGTAGGCCTTCATCTCCGGGTTCATCGTGTGGCAGAGGCCGCAGAACGTCGCCGTCTCGGTGAACCCGATGCCCATGACACCGACGATGGTGATGACCGATCCGAAGCCCGCCACCAGGAAGAACGTCAGCAGCATGCCGCGCTTGCTGCGCAGCGGCGGGTAGGGGATCCGTGCGAGGAGCCGGCCGATGCGCTCGACGAGACGGCGGATACGAGGGAACCGAACCCGAGGAGCTGGCTCCGCGGGCTCGGTCTGCTCGGTGACCTGGTCGGACATGGTTCGCGGTCAGCTCCCGCTGGAGGCTGAGGGCGCCGGGCTGGCGCTGTTGAGACTGGCGAGGTGGGTCTGGACGGTCTTGGCGAGATCGGACTTCGGGTCGATGGCCACGACCGTGGCCCACTCCTTCTTCGCCGCCGCAGCGTCGGGCTTGTCGGAGCTGAGGTAGAGGAACCCGAGGTCGTAGTGGGCTTCGGCGTTCTTCGGGTTGATCGCGATCGCCTTGAGCCAGGAGGCCTTGGCTCCGGCCTGGTCGGTCTGGTTGAACTGCGCCGCCCCGAGGGCGACCCAGGCGCCGTCGATCTTGGGGTTGATCGCGACGACCTTCTGGCTGAACAGCGCGGAGTTCTTGTAGTCGCCGCCCTGGAAGTAGATGTTGGCGAGCTCGCCGAGCGCCGCGGTGTCCTTCGGGTTCGCGGTGATCTTCTGCATGAGCGCGCCGACCTTGGCCTGGTCGATAGCCGGGGCGCTGCTGGTCGACGTGTCGGGAGTGCCGGTGATTCCGGGCACCGAGGACGAGGACATGCTGTGGATCCCGAACGCCGCGCCGGCGACGAGCACGACGCCCGCCACCACCCAGACGACCTTCGAAGGACGGCGACGGAGCGTCGGGGTCCCGGCGGCGGCGGTTGACACGGTCGTGGTGCCCGCCGGCTCCAGGTCCGCCAGCAGCGACGTGATGGCCTCGACGTCGGCCAGCTGCGCCTCGGCCCACTCGCGCTGTGCCTCAGGAGCGTGGTCGAGGAGGTTCTTCGCCGCGCTGTGGGCTGCGGCGACGTCAGCGGCCGATGCGTCGGCGGGCAGTCCCAGCCGGCCGAGCAGCTCGGCCCGGAGGTCGGCGCCCTCGATGGTGGTCGTTCCCGAACCTTGACGAGGCTCCATGGTGGCCCCCAGCTCCTTCTGCTTCTGACGTCATCCGTCACTAGTGATTCTCGATCCGGCGCCGGCGCCAATCCATCCGTCGCTCGGCACGTATGAGGTAGATCCCCCCGGCCGGGGATCTGTACCGGGAGCCGATGGGTACATGCCGGCCTGTACCCACCGAACGACCTCGCCGCTCCTGCAGGTCCGATCAGGGGTAGGACAACGCATTGTGCGTCTTGCCGTGGCACTTGAGCGTGCAGGTGTCGCCGCTGCCGGCGCCGGGGGACGTCCAGCTGAGCACGCCGTTGACCGCTTCCACGTCGGGGGCGAAGGCCACGAGCCCCCTGTACTGGTCGGTCGTCGTGGCGGTGGAGTGGGTGCGGAAGTGGCACTCGGAGCAGATCGCGTTGCCCTGCCCGTCGCCGATCGTGTCGATGGACAGGCCGCCGCTGCCCGTGGTGGCGATCTGGTTCAGGTGCTTGAAGTGCCCGCCGAAGTTCGTGGCCGTGGTGCTCGACGTCGCGAACGGCTCGTTCGTGTGACAGAGGTAGCACAGCGCGAAGTCGGCATCGGCGTACACCTCGCCGTTCGGCTTCAGGCCGCGGTCGCGGTAGTTGCGCAGCAGGATGCCGCGGTTGGTCGAGGCGTGCGGCGCCAGGTCGTCGCCGGCCGCGGGCGTCGCGCCGGTCGCGAGCCCGTTCGCGTGGCAGTTGGTGCAGCGCACCGTGCTCGAGGTCGTGAGGTTCCAGAGCTTGTACGGCGACGCTCCGGAGAGGCTCAGCGCCATCTTCGGCGAGGCGTTCGTGCCCGCGGCCTCGACCGGGTGGAACGACGTGCCCGTGGGGTTGAACTCCGCGCCGGCGTCGAGGCTGTCGCGGGACGGGTGGGCCGGGTCCTTCGGCAAGAGCTTCGTGTACCCCGAGTGGCACTTGAGGCAGAGCTGGTACTCCGCGGTGATGGGCTGCTTCGTGCCGTCGAGGAAGGTGTAGGCCTGCGTGCCCGAACCGTTCGTGACGGCCAGGCCGGAGGTTCCTGTGTTCGGTCCCGCCGGTGTCCACGGGGTCCCGTCGGGCGAGCTGGTGCTCAGCACCATCGATCCCTCGTGCGGGTCGTGGCAGTCGCTGCACTCCGTGTGCCGGTTCGTCACGCCGCCGAACTCGTCGCTGCTCGCGAGGATGTGCACGGTGGGCTTGGTCGCATCGTGGGTGTAGTAGCTCGCGGTGGTGGGGTCGTTCGGGGGAAGGTCAGGGTTGGAGTACTGGGTCGCGACGTTGAGGGTCGAGCCGAGGCCGTTGTGGCAGCTGAAGCAGAGCTTGCTCTGCGGCGCCGAGTCGACGAGCAGCGCTGAGGACTTCGTCGTGTGCGCGCGGTGGCAGGAGGCGCACTGGTCCGAGGTCGTCGAGTACGGGCCATGCGGGCTGACGAAGTTCGCTGCGGGCAGCACGACCGCGCTGGGTGCGCCGCTCGCCGCCGAGGCGGCCGCCGCCGGAGCGACGAGACCTGCCGCGGCGAGGGCAGCGACGGAGAACAGGCGCACGGCGGCGGCCCGGGCCGGACTCACCGTCTGCCTGCTCTGCCGGGTCACTGCGCGCTCCGTCGGTGGTGGGTGGCGGGTCCGTGGACCCGGGTGTGCGGACCGAGGGCCTCGTGACAGCTGGAGGATCTGGCTGCCACGAGGCCCCGGTTCATGCTGTCGAGCTGCTTACAGGTTGTGGCACATGTTGCAGGTACCGCGGCTGTCGACCCGGAGGAGGAAGGAGTCGCCGGCCGTGCCGGTGATCTCGGTCCCGACCGCGCTGGACAAGCCACCCATGGCCGCGTTCGTGCCGTGCGCGACGTGGCACTGAATACAGTTCGGGCTGTACTCCTTGCCGTTCTGCGAACGGTGCTTGAACTTGAACGTGGCGTCGCCCGAGTTGACGTTCCACGCGCCGCTCCCCGCCATGACGCGGGTGTGACAGGTGGAGCACCACTGCGAGATGTTCGCGATGAACGCCGTCGGCGCGATCGCGACGGACGTGACGACACCCGTCGAGCTGGTGGCGGTCGTCACAGGGACGTTGGCACCGGTGTAGTTGTGATCGTCCACGGCCCAGTAGTTCGTGGTCGTGTAGATCCGCTGGAGGTCACCCACTCCGCCGGCGACAGGGAGAGCGTCCGCGATGCCGGAGAGCTTTCCTCCGGTCGTCGAGGTACCTGCCGTCGTGTTCGCCACAGTGAACGTGGTGGGGGACGTGACCGAGATAACCGCAGCCGTGACGTTCAGCCCAGCCGGTGTAAGCCCGGTGATGGTCACCTTCTGACCAGTCGTGAGGCCGTGCAGGTTGAGCGTCGTGTACGTGACGTTCACGCCGCCCCCAACCGCACTGGCGATCGCCAGCGGGTCGGCATACCCGACGACACCGCCCGTGACCGACGCGAAGTTGATGCTCTTCGCGCTCACGGTGAAGTGGGTCGAGTCGGTCACGGTGCCGACGGTGGCCCCGATAATGGCGTCAGCCGCACCCGAGCCGACGAACGAGACCGGATCGGTGACCTTGAAGGTGTTCGCTGCCGCAGTGACGACGGCGTACGTGTACGTCGTGCCACTGACGGCTGTCTGGGTCACCGAGGTGACCCCGACGGTTGCCGGCAGGACAAGCGCAGCGCCGTCGGTCGGAACCGGACGGAGGATGCGGTAGTTGCCGTTGCCGTGCGGATCGTGGCAGGACCCGCACTGCAGGGTGATGTTGGTTCCAGCACCGGTCGCGCCACCGCCCCAGGCCCACCCCGCCACGCCCACGTCGTGCTTGGACGTCACGGCCTGGCTGGGACCTACGGCGATCGACAGCTTGTTGATGCCGCTGGTGGTGTTGATGGTGGCTTTCATGAACCCGCCGCCACGAAGCGCACCGGCGCCCGTCGCGGTGCTGACACCGTCGACGACGTCCGTAGACGCCCCGAGGCCGGTGTGACAGGTCTGACACAGCAGCGTCTGGTCCTGCTTCAGCAGGTACGACGCTTGTGCGGTGTGAGCCCGGTGGCAACCTGCGCACCGGTCCACTGTGGTGTTGCCGGCCGACGCAACGTGCGGGCCGTTGTCGGCGAACGCCGGCGTAGCTCCCATCACTCCGAGTCCCAGAATGACCGCGCTCCCCACTCCGAGGAAGGCTAGTCGCCTCACCGTCGTCACCTCCTTCCATGTGATCTGGCGCGATGGCCAGTCGAATACTTCTGAAACCTGCAGAGAGCGATGGCTCGCTCCCGGCTCACCCCTCCTCCCGCCGCTCAGCTCCACACCTGGACGCGGCCGTTCTCCCGGTCGGTGACATAGATGGTCGACCGGCTGTCGATGGCGATCCCGTTCGGATACTCGAACTGACCGTCCGCGATCCCTTCGTCGCCGAAGGCGCCGACGTAGGAGACCTTGTTGGCCCCGTCGTTGCTCAGCGTGTACGCCTTGATCGTGTGGTTCACGGTGTCGACGACGTAGACGCGGTCGCCGCTGTCGGCAGCGACGCCTCGCGGGAGCCCCAGGTCGCCCGCGCCGATGCCCCGCTCGGCAGCCCCGACGACGGTGCCGTCGGCGTTGAAGGCCAGCAGCCGCCCGTTGTTGCCATCGGACACGAACACGTGGCCTGCATTGTCGACCGCGACCCCGTTCGGGAAGGACAGCTGGGTGCCGGTGGGCACGATGGTGCGGGTGACCTTGTCGAACTGGTCGAGGACCAGCACGCGATGGACCTTCCCGCCGACCTCGGTGACCAGGAGGTCACCCTGCGGCGTGAAGGCGACCCCGAGCGGGACCCAGGTGCCGGTGAGGCCCGCCGGCTTCACCGTGCGCAGGTAGTTGCCCTCGCCGTCATAGACGTAGACGGCCTTGGCGAGCTCGTCGGTGACGACGACATCACCGTTCGTGGGGTCGACCGCCACGTAGGCGGGCAGGTGGCCGGTGGCCACGACGCCCTTGGGGTCCGCCGGAACGGCCAGAGTCTTGAGCAGGTTGCCGTCGTGGTCGAACATGAGCGTCGTGCGCTTCGCGCCGCTCTGCGTGACGTAGATGCGGCTGCCGTCGGCCGACACGGCCACGCCGATGGGCTTGTCGACGCCGTAGATCGAGCTCTGGTAGGTCGGCATCGTGTTGCTGCTCAGGATCGGCAGCGAGCTCAGCGGCTTGTGCGTGATGAGGTACCACGCGAGCAGGGACGCGACCAGCAGGAGCAGCGCGAGGATGACCCCGAGCCAGATGAGCAGCTTCTTGCGCTTGTTGCCCTCCTCCGGCGTCGGAGCGGGGTCAACGGGACCGTCCAGGACGGCCAGGCCGCCGGATCCACCGTCGATGGTGCTCATGTCAGCTCGCCTTCCCCTGGGTGCCGGTGCTCTGCTTGGCGCCGTTGGACGCCGGATCGGGCTTCACGTTGAGGCGAGCGAGCGCCGTGAGCGCCGTGGCGTTGCCGGGCTCGGCCTTGAGGACCTTCTGGTACCAGTCGGCGGCTGCGGTGCGGTCCGAGGTCGACTCGGCGACGAGGCCGAGGCCGAGCAGGGCGCTGACGGCTGCCGGGCCGGTGGTGAGCGCCTTGAGCCGGTTCGTCGCAGCGTCGGTCTTCTTGTCGCAGAAGTCGAGCATCGCGCCGGCATACTCGGCCATCTCGGCCTGCGAGAGCTTGCTGTAGGAGGCCGAGAGCGCTCCGTACGGCTCGCACCAGCCGGTCGGCACGAACATCAACGCCCGCTTCAGGCTCTCGACAGCGACCTTGTCCTGGCCCTTCTTGCTCTGCGCCGTGCCGAGGAGGAACCAGGCGTCCGCGTCGGAGTTGTCGATCCCGAGCGCCGCGGTGAGCTCCTTGATGGCTGCATCCGGGTCGTTCTGCTTCATCGCGATCGATCCGAGCCAGTAGTGCGCGGCCTCGGCCTCCGGGTCGACGTTGGCGAACTCGACCTTCTTGGTCGTCGACACGATCTTGGTGAACGCTGCCTTCGCTGCGTCGAGCTCGCCCTGGGCGATCTTCACGCTGCCCAGCCCCAGCAGTGCGGTGCTGTTGGTCGGCACGGCCTTGAGGATCTCGTTGAACTGCGCGATCGCGTCGTCGTAGCGCTCGACGGTCTGGTAGGTCGCCGCGAGCTTGAGCCGGTTCTGCACGTTCTGCGGGTCCTTCTTGACCAGCTCCTCGGCGGAGGAGACCTGGCGCTCGGCCAGTGTCGGTGCGCCGCTGCCGCGCTGCCCCAGGAAGTAGAGCGTCCCGAACGCGACCAGGAGGAGGGCCAGCAGGGCCGCTCCCCACTTCACCAGTCGCGACAGCGTGCGCTCGGAGATCCCGTCCGGCTTCTGTGCCGGCTTCGTCTCTGGCTGCGTCAGCGTCGTCATGGGCTGTCTCGCCCCCATCCTCGTCGTGGAGCCCCGGGCAGGTGCGCTCGGCTTCGCGTGGAGGTCTCCCTCCGCGTCGATCGTCGTCCCGGGGGGACCCGGTGCCCATCCGTCGTGCGGTAGAGAGGGGATACATCTCTGTGCACGGGGTACATGTCCCGGTCGGGCGCGGGATGTGACCTGGGTCTCAGGAGGCGTGCGGGTGCGCGACGCCGGAGCCGGCGACCGCGTGCACGATGGACTCGACGGCCGGGGCCTGACCCTGCTCGGGGATCGGCGTACCGGACATCACGGCGGCGCTCACGTCGATGAGGAGCGCGCCGGGGGCCTGGTAGGTGAGGTCGGCGAGATCGACGCCGGCCGCCCGCTCGAAGATGACCACCCGCGGCCTGGCCGAGAGGGCGGTGCTGACGGCAGCGTGGTCCAGCGCCGAGACGGCCTGTACCGGCACTCCGGTCTCCGCGGTGACGTAGGCCGCGATCCCCTCGCCGAGGATCGGGTGCACGTACAGGAGCACGACGGGGTGGTTCTGGTCACCAGGCACCGGGCCGCTCCTCCCGTGGTGTCGACGTCTGTTGCGGACGGCTCCACGGTAGGACCCAGATCACATGGCCTGATATCCGCGCAACGGCACAACTTTCGCCGGCGGAGGCGTATACCCACCCGTACCGAAGGGTCCGGGGGCGGTACGGCGGGGATCAGGACGGGTCGGGCGAGTGCCCGAGCCCCTGACGGACGATGTACGACGCGGCCTGGATGCGGTTGTCGAGGTGCAGCTTCTCGAGAGCGTTGTGCACGTGGTTCTTCACGGTGCCCTCGGTGATGGAGAGGCGTCGCCCGATCTGCTTGTTGCTCAAGCCTTCTGCGACGAGCTGCAGGATCTCCAGCTCGCGCGCGGTGATCGGCGGACCCGTCGTGGCCGACGGCGCCTCGACGGCCGTCCAGTTGCCGCTGCGCACCTCGGAGATGAGGAGTCCGGCGACCGCGGGGGAGATAGGGGTCTCCCCGCGCATGACGGACCGCAGCATGTCGTAGAGCTGGTCGGGGCGGAGGTCCTTGAGGAGGTAGCCGCTGGCGCCGTTGCGCACGGCGTCGAACAGGTGCTCCTCGGAGTCGGACACCGTGAGCATCACGATGCGGATCGCGGGCATCTGCTCGGTGAGCAGGCGGGTGGCCTCGACGCCGTCCATGACGGGCATCTCGACGTCCATCACGATGAGGTCCGGCTTGAGCTCGTGCGCCCGCTCGACCGCGATCAGCCCGTTCTCCGCCTCGCCGACGACGGTGAAGTCGTCCTGGGCGTTGATGAGCGACGCGATCGCGGTGCGGAAGAGCGGCTGGTCGTCGACGAGCAGCACTCGCACCACGTCACCCTGCGGCATGCATGGCCTCCGTGGTCGGACGGTTGTGGGACGGACTCGGGACAGCGGCGACCACCCGGGTGCCGCGACCCGGTTCCGAGTCGATCGTGAGGGTACCCCCGAGCAGCTCCATGCGTTCACGCATGGAGTGCAGGCCGAAGCCGTCGCGGGTGAACGGCTGAGTCGTGACGTCGAAGCCGTGACCGTCGTCCTCGATCACGAACGTGGTGAGGACCTCGTCGTCGCGCACCCGGACGACGGCCTTCGAGGCGCCGGAGTGCTTGCGCACGTTGGTGAGCGCCTCCTGCACCACCCGCAGGATCTGCACCTGGTAGCGCTGGGAGAGCACGACGTGCTCGGCGCCCTCGATGTCGAGGCTGGTGGGGATGCCACTCTGTCGCTCGTACTTCTCGAGGTAGGCCCGCAGGCTCTCGATGAGCGCGCGGTCGACCCGGCTGGACTCGCGGAGCCCGAGGATGTTCTCCCGCACGTCGCTGTAGGCCTCGCTGCTCAGGTCGGCGAGGTCGGCGATCTCGTCGTGGACCTCGGCCAGCGCGCGGACGCCCGGCTGGGCCTCGAGGGCGCGCAGCCGCAGGTGGGTGACGCCGAGGACCTGGGCCATTCCGTCGTGCATCTCGCGGGCGATGCGCTCGCGCTCGGCGATGGTGGCCGACTGCCGGAGCTGCTCGAACAGCTGGGCGTTGACGATGGCGATCGACGCCAGCTCGGACAGGGTGGCGAGGAACTGTCGGTCCCCCTCGCTGAAGCGGGGATCGCCGTGCCGGCCGAGCCACATGTCGCCGAACGAGCCCTCGGAACCGCGGATGGCCACCGTCATCGAGTGGCTGACGTGGCTGCTGGAGCGGACCGGGCAGACCAGCGAGCTGCCGTGCGCCTCCCGCATGTGCTCGGGGTCCGGCGTGATGCACATCGACCCGTCGCCGAGCGCCGTCGCCCCGGCGAGCTCGCCGTCGCTCTGAAGGGACCGCGCGGTGGCCACGTTGAGGGTCAGGACCGCCTCGTCGCTGGACAGCAGGGTGCGGGCGTGGTGCATGACCGCGGCCAGGGTGTCGGGGAGCGGGTTCTGGTTGGAGACCTGCAGCAGCGTGTCGTAGAACGCGTGCCCCTCGCGCATCCCGCGCTTGAGGTCCTCGAGCAGCTGGGCCGACTGGATGGCGCCCGCGAGCTGCTGGCCGATCGTCTCGAGGGTCTGATGGGCGACCGCGTCGCGAGGGTCGATGCGCGGCCCGAACCGCAGCCGCATCGTGCCGAGCATGCTCGCCCCGGTGGTCAGCGGGACCTCGATGGTGTCGCCGCTGGATCCCGTCGCGCCCATGCCCTCGAGGCTGGTGCGGCGTCGGATGATCTCCCGCTCGGAGGGCCATCGGCTGTCGCGCTTGGTGGTGACGATGCTCGCCTCGACGGCGCCGCTCGCGCTGATCACGCTGTCGAGCGCGGCGTCGAGCATCTCGTCGAGGTCCATCGTGCTGCGCACGGCGCTCGAGACGGCGTTGGCCGCGGCGAGCTCGCGGTTGCGGCGGCGCAGCTGGCGCTGGGTGCGGTCGACCAGCGTGAGGATCCACGTCGAGAAGACGATGATGCTGACGACCGCGACGACGACCAGCACGAGGCCGAGCCCGCGGGCGCGGCTGTCCTGGTCGACCGCGATCTGCCGGACGACCTCCGACGCGACGATGAACAGCACCGGGAGCGCGATCGTGAGCCAGCGCAGCCCGCGGAAGTCCGGGGTGTCCTTCGACGCCCGGTCCATGAGGCGCGCCGCCGTGGAGCGCTGCGCGTCGGCAGGGCGAGGACGGTCCTCCACGGCAACACCTCCTCGTCGACGTCTTACGAAGACCGCGCTGCGGGCCCAGAGCAGCATAGATCCCCGCACTTCGGACGGACCGTGAAGGCCCGGCGCAGTTCTGGGACGACTTTCACGCCGCCCGGGTGGACACCGGGCGGCGCGCGATGCTGCACGCGGCAGGTGCCGCCGTGCCTCCCGTGAGGGGCCGGGCTACGCCGTAGGCTGCGGGCGTGACGTCGCCGTCGGACCTGGGGGTCGTGCCCGACCCCCGCGTCGACGCCCTCGTCCGCGCCGACGAGCGGCTGCTCGTCGAGATGCGTCGCCACCTGCACGCGCACCCCGAGCTCAGCGGGCAGGAGACCTCGACCACCGCGTGGATCGGTCAGCACCTGCGCGACCTGGGGCTGTCGCCGAAACGCCTCGACATCGGCACCGGCCTCGTGTGCGACATCCCGCTCGGGCGCGTCGGTCCCACGTCGCCCGTGGTGGCCCTGCGCGCCGACATCGACGCCCTCGCGATGCGCGACGAGAAGGACGTGGGCTACCGCTCGCAGGTCGAGGGCGTCGCGCACGCCTGCGGCCACGACGTGCACACCACCGTGGTCCTCGGAGCCGCCCGCGTGCTCGCGGCGCTCGGGCCCGAGGCGGCGGTCGACGGGACCGTGCGGCTCGTGTTCGAGCCGGCCGAGGAGTCGGTGCCGGGCGGTGCGGTCGACGTGATCGCCGAGGGATGGCTCGACGGCGTCGCCGCCATCTTCGGTGTGCACTGCGACCCGAAGCTCGACGTCGGCACCGTCGGCGCCCGGGTGGGCGCGCTCACCTCGGCCGCCGACATGGTCGAGGTCCGGCTCCGCGGCCCCGGCGGGCACACCGCTCGCCCGGAGCTCACCGTCGACCTCGTCGACCAGCTGGCCCGGCTCGTGCGCGGTCTGCAGCCCGCCCTCGACACCCTCACCGCGGTGCCGGGCGAGCTGCGCGCGGTCTTCGGGTCGGTCCACGCCGGGGACGCGGCCAACGTGATCCCGTCCTACGCCGTGCTCCGCGGCACTCTCCGCACCCGCGACCACGACGTGTGGCTCGCCTCGCCCGGCCTGGTGGAACGCGCCCTTGCCACCGTGCTGGACGGGACCTCCGCGACCTGGGATCTGGCCTACCGGCGCGGGGTACCGCCGGTCGTCAACGAGCCGCGTGCGACCGCGCTGCTCGAGCGGTCCGTGCGCGCCGCGCTCGGCGACGACGCTCTCGTGAGCACCGAGCAGTCGCTCGGGGGCGACTCCTTCGCCTGGTACCTCGAGAAGGTGCCGGGCTCCTACGCCCGCCTCGGGACGCACGACCCGGCGTCGTCGTCCGCGCGGCTCGACCTGCACGCCAGCACGTTCGACGTCGACGAGCGGGCGATCGGCGCGGGCGTGCGCGTCCTGGTGTCCGCGGCGCTGGACTCGCTGGCGGGCACCGGGCACTGACCCCGGCTGGCCCCGCGCGACCGGAGGCTCAGACCTCGTCCCAGAGGTGCACCGGCACGTTGGAGTGCATGCGGTCGACGTACTCCTGGGTCATACGGCGCAGCGCCTCCTCGCGCGACATCCCGGACGCCTCGAACCGGCGTACGGCGTCGACCTGCCAGGTGGCGCCGTTGCGGCCCGTCGTGCACCGGCCTTCGATGATGCCGAGGAGCCGCTCGCGGATGTCGTGGTCGACCCCCCACTCGCGCAGGCCCTCGTGAGCGAGCGGCAGGAGCCGTCGCAGCACGAGCTCGGTCACGGGCACCTCGCCGACGCCGGGCCAGAAGACCGACGCGTCGATGCCGAGCATCGCCCCGGCGTCGAAGTTCTCCTCCGCCGTCGCGAACTGCATCTGGGTCCACACCGGACGCTCCTGCGCCGCGAGCATCTTCAGGGCGCCGAAGTACAGCGCGCCGTTGGCCAGCATGTCGACGACGGTGGGCCCCGCGGGCAGCACACGGTTCTCCACGCGCAGGTGCGGTCGACCCGACGAGATGTCGTAGACCGGACGGTTCCAGCGCCACACCGTTCCGTTGTGCAGGCGGAGCTCGTGCAACGCGGGGACACCACCGGCCTCGAACACCGCGACCGGGTCCTCGGGGTCGAGCACCGGGAGCAGGGCGGGGAAGTAGTTCGTGTTCTCCTCGAAGAGGTCGAAGACGCTGGTGATCCAGCGCTCGCCGAACCACACCCGCGGCCGCACGCCCTGCGCCTTGAGCTCGGCGGGCCTCGTGTCGGCTGCCTGGGTGAACAGCGCGATGCGCGTCTCGCTCCAGAGGTGGCGGCCCAGGAAGTAGGGCGAGTTCGCGCCCAGGCCCACCTGCACGGCCGCCAGGCACTGCGCGGCGTTCCAGTGCTGGGCGAACTCGTCCGGGCTGACCTGCAGGTGGAACTGCAGGCTCGTGCACGCGGCCTCGGGGATGATCGAGTCCGACGTCCGCTCGAGCTGCTCCGGCCCGCCGCGGATGTCGATCTGCAGGTCCTCGCCGCGGGCCAGCAGCAGCTGCTGGTCGAGCATGGCGTAGCGCGGGTTGCTGCTCAACGACTCCGGCGTCATGTGGTCGTCGAAGAGCGTGGGCAGGATGCCGATCATCACCATGTGCGCGCCGAGCTCGTTCGCGACCTTCTCCGCCGCGTTGAGCTGGTCGCGGACCTCGTGCTCGTAGCGCGCGACGCCGTCGCCCGCGAGGTTGCGCGGCGGCACGTTGATCTCGAGGTTGAACCGGCCGAGCTCCTGCACGAACGCCGGGTCGTCGAGCTCGGCGAGGACCTCGCTGTTGCGCATCGTGGGACGACCCGTGTCGTCGACGAGGTTGAGCTCGACCTCCATGCCGGTCAGCGGCGTCTCGAAGTCGAAGTGCGACTCCGCGAGCATGCGCGCGAGCACGTCGAGGCAGCGGTGCACCTTCTCGCGGTACCGCTGTCGGTCCTCCCGCGTGAAGACTCTCGCGCCGACGTCCTCGCCCATGCCCTCAGCGTGGCGGATGCCCGCGGCCCCTGTCCGGAGTACGCCGAGACACCCCGTGGTCGCCGAGTGTCCTCTGCCACAACGCATCCGGTGAGGGTGACCTTCCCTCCGGACGCGTCCGGGGCGCGGCTCGGTGGCAGAGTGGTGCCGTGGACGAGCCGCGCACCCCGGTCGAGATCATCACCCCGCGCGAGGTGCCGCTCGGCGGCCCTCGTGCCATGACCGTCCGGCGCAGCCTGCCGCAGAAGGCCCGCTCGCTGATCGGTGCGTGGTGCTTCGTGGACCACTACGGCCCCGACGACGTCGACGAGACCGGCGGCATGGTCGTGCCGCCGCACCCGCACACCGGGCTGCAGACCGTGAGCTGGCTGTTCGCCGGCGAGGTCGAGCACCGCGACAGCGGCGGCGTCCACGCGATGGTGCGCCCCGGCGAGGTCAATCTCATGACGGCCGGCCACGGGATCGCGCACTCCGAGGTGTCGACCGCGGGCACGACGTCGCTGCACGGCGTGCAGCTGTGGGTCGCGCTGCCCGACGGGTCCCGTGACGTGCCGCGGCACTTCGAGCACCACGTGCCCGAGCCGCTCGGCGTGCCGGGCGGGATGCTGCGGGTGCTCCTCGGCTCGCTCGGCGGCGTGACCTCGCCCGTGCGCACGTACTCGCCGCTCGTGGGCGCCGAGGTGGTGCTCGAGCCGGGGGGCCGCCTCGAGCTCGACGTGGACCCGGCGTACGAGCACGGGCTGCTCGTGGACACCGGGTCGGTCGCGCTGGAGGGTACCGTGCTCGTGCGCGGCGAGCTGGGCTACACCGGCGTCGGGGCCGAGCGTCTCGCGCTCGAGGACCTCGACGGCACGGGCTCGCGGGCGTTGCTCATCGGCGGCGCCCCGTTCGGCGAGGACATCGTGATGTGGTGGAACTTCGTCGCGCGCACGCACGACGAGATCGTCGGGATGCGCGAGCAGTGGAACGCCCGCGCCGAGCGGTTCGGCGAGGTCGAGGGCTACGACGGGACCCCGACGTGGCTCCCCGCACCCGTGCTCCCGCACGTGGTGCTGCGCCCGCGGGTCAACGCACCCAACGCCGTTTCCTCATGAGCCACGGTCGATTCCGGGTCCGGACATGAATGGGCCCGGCCGGTTCCTGAGAGAACCGACCGGGCCCCTTGCACCGACGCGACGGGGGTCACGTCGCGCCAGACCTGTGCGCTACGACGTCTGGCGGCCGTGCTTCTTGTAGTAGTCCTTCCACACCAGGCGGTGCAGCGGGATCCAGCGCGGGAGATCACGCAGGCCGGGGATGAACGGCGTGAACGTGAACGTCACGAGCAGCAGCACGAGGATCGCCGCGATGATGACGTCGGCGTTGTCGGTCAGCGTGCGCGTGATGCCCGTCGCGTCGTCGGCGGCGTTGAACCAGGGCAGCTGGTACCAGACCGACGTGAACGCGAGCCACTGCTGACCGGGCCAGCTGCCCGCCTCGTTCATCATTCCCCAGGTGTTGCCCTGGAGGTTGAGCTCGGTAGCCCTGTCGTCCATGTACGACCCGTCGCCCATGAGCAGCAGCTGCTTGGTCTGGTCGGTCTGGAAGAACTGGCCCTGACCCGTCAGCGCGTTGTCGTACGCGCCCGAGGTGCCCATCGCGAGGGCACCCTTGGCGAGATCCGGCACCGGGCCGTAGTCGCCCGTGGCGACGGCGTCGAGGTGCAGGTCGCCGTTGTCGTCGGCCGTCGCCTGGACCGCGGCGTCGTAGTCGCCGGCCCACTTCAGCTGCTGGTCGGCGCTGGCGGCGTTCCATGTCTTGAGCGCCGCGGAGACGTCGTTGGGCTCGACCTGGCTCGACAGCGGCGTGATGACGAAGTCGTTCGCCGAGTCGACCGGGTGCGTGACCCCGCCCCACTTCTGGAGCGTGAGCGGGCCGAGCGAGACGCCGTCGCCCTCGTTGTAGGGCGGCCCGTAGGTGGCGGTGCCGCTCGTGCCGGCCAGCTCCGACACCATCACCGAGTAGAAGTTGTCCGGTGCGTCGGCCGCCCAGCCCTTGAAGGTCAGCGCAGGGTCGTCCGGCGAGCTGAAGAGCGCCGACAGCGCCACGACCAGGATGGTCACGACGCCGAGGGCGATGGCGCCCTCCTTGAGGATGTCGTAGTGCCGGTTCGGGCCGGTCCAGGGACGGGCGTAGAACGCGTTGCGGGCCTTGCGCGACTCGCGGCTCATGACACCACCTCGGAGGTCTCGGTCTCAGCGGCGGCAGGTGCGACGGCGTCGTGGTCGATCGCGTCGATCGGCGGGACCACACCGTGCTTGCGGACGAGCAGGACGTGCGCGGCCACGATGAGCACGAGGGCGATCGGCAGCGGGGCGACGTGGAACGTCACCATCTGACCGAGGTTCGTGACGCTGAAGACCGAGCCGACGCCGATGGCGTTCATGACGTCCTTGGCCTCGAACGCGATCCACTGGGCGTTGAAGTTCGTCGTGATGACGTAGCCGGTGAAGCCGACGCCGACGGCGGTGAGGAACGCCAGCACCCCCGTTGCCCAGGTGAGCGCGCGCTTGCCGCGCCAGGCGGCCATCCAGTACTTGCCCCAGAGGTGCACGACCATGAACAGGAAGAACAGCTGCACGCTCCAGTAGTGGAGGCTGTTCATGAACTTGCCGATCGACGACTCGTGGAACCACTGCACGCCGCCGAGCGTGATGACCACGCCCGAGACGATCGCGATGATCATCGCGACGATCGTCAGCATCCCGAAGACGTAGATCCAGGACGCGACGTAGGACGGCTGGGACTCAGGGAGCATCTTCTCCGGGGGGAGGGTGCTCATCCACTTCTTGCGTGCGGAGCCGGTCCAGGTGGTCGGCTCGAAGTCGGCGCCGGGAGGCGCCTCGGTGCCATGGCTCATGACTCGTCCTTCCCGCCGGGGAACGGGAGCACGAGGGCGAGCACGAACAGGACGAGCATGATCACGATCATGATCAGGTTCGGGTAGCTGACGAAGAACCAGCTGTCAGGTCCGAACGGCCTCCAGTAGGACGCCGGATCGGACAGCGAGATGGCAAACAGTTCCATGACCCCTCCAGTGCGACGCGCTCGCGCGCGTCCTCAGACCGGACACTTCGCTACTCCGGGCTCCAAGTCACGCGTGGCTGGTAAAGCGATGGTCTGGCTGTTCTGAGCATTCACTGAGTAAGGCGATCCTGCCCTTGCCTTGGGGCCTCGGATGTGGGACACGTCACGGCGACTCCGCCAGATCGGCGCGCGATGCCTCTGGACAACGGCGCGACGGGGTCACTCAGGTTCGGTGACGTCGGCGATCGTGGCGGCGACCGCCTCGAGCAACGCCGTGGCGTCGACGCCGATGGCGACGTCGTGCACACCGCTGCCGAGCGTCACCTCGCCGCGCGACGCCAGGACGAGATCGGCCACCACGGGCCAGGAACGGCTCGATCCCAGCGGCGTGATGGTGCCCCGCTCGAGGCCGGTCGCCGCGAAGGCCTCGTCGGCCGGCGGCATCGACATCCGCGACACGGCGAGCAGGGCACGCAGCTTCGGCCACGAGATCTGACGACCGCCGGGCACGAGGACGAAGAGGTAGTCGTCCTCGCCACGGCGTACGACGAGCGTCTTGACGACGTCCACGACCTCGACGCCTCGTGCGACGGCCGCCTCGGCGAGCGAGCGCACCGGCGCGGTGTGCTCGATGACGCGGTAGTCGAGCCCGAGGCCCTCGAGCGCAGCGACGACGGACGGTGCGGGAGCGCTCATGCCGAGATCCAACCAGACCCGTCAGCCCCACCAGAAGGACGCGGCTATCGCGCAGTAGAGGGCGATGAGGGCGCAACCCTCGAACCAGGTGGACTCGCCGTCGTTGACGACCAGCACGGCGACGAGCGCCGACATGAGCAGCGTCGCGATGAGCATCGGCGAGAGCACGAGGGTGAACGACGCCGCGCCGAGGAGGGGTGCGAGCAGGGTGATGACCGGGGCGATCGTGAGCGCGACCTGCACGGGTGACTGCAGCACGACCTGGACGGCGTAGTCCGGCTGGTTCTTCGCCATGAGCTGGATGCCGACGACGTTCTCGACCGCGTTGCCCGCGATAGCCACGATCACGAGACCGGCGAACGTCTGGTTGATGCCGAGGGTCTCGATCGCCGGCTCGAGCGCCGCCACGAACCATTCCGAGACGAACGCCGCGCCCACCCCGGCTGCGGCCAGCATCCCGATCGCGACGCCGAGCGGCCACTCCCCGTGCGACGTCGCGACCTTGATCGCGTCGTTCGTGCCCGCGTCGCGGGCGAGGGGGGAGACGGAGACCGACTCGCTCGCGTGACGCTTCGCGAGGGCGGCGGGGAGCGACAGCGCGAACAGCGCGAGCATGACGATCGACACGAGCACCGAGAGCTCGCGCTCGTGCCCGTGGGCGGGGGTGTGCAGCGACGAGGTCAGCGCCGGGATCGCCAGGATCAGCACGGCCAGCGTGAGCATGAGGCTGAGGTTGCGACCGTGCTCCGCGCTGAACCGCTGCTTCCCGTGCTTGAGGCCGCCGACGACGAACGCCATGCCGAGGATGAGCAGGACGTTCGCGAGGATCGAGCCGACGATCGTCGCCTTCACGACGTCGTCGAGACCGGCCTTGAGGCTGAACGCGATGACGAACAGCTCGGGGAGGTTGCCCAGGGCGCTCTGCAGGATGCCCGTCGGGGCCGGACCGAGCCGGTCGCCGAGCGCGTCGACGCTTCGGCCGACGAGCGAGGCGAGCACGGCGAGCGCGGCTCCCGCCACGACGAAGCTGAGGACGGCCGTGTCGGTCGCGTAGTGCAGGACGCCGGCGAGCAGCGTCGTGACCACGGTCAGGCCGAGGAGCATCCGGTCGCGCCGGGAGAGCATCGCCACCGGCCAACCCTGTCAGGCGGAGGCGTCGACCGCTGTCAATCCGGCGAGCAGCGCTCCCGCGACCCGCCGGCGCAGGGGCGCCGCCCTCTCGATGAGGGCCCTCTGGCGACGGACGTACTCGGCGCGGCCCTCGGGAGTCTCGAGGCGGATCGGCTCGTAGCCGAGCGCGTGCAGGTCGTACGGCGCGGCCTCCATGTCGAGTCCGCGCGCCTCGCGCGCGAGCCCGAACGTGTCGGCGACGAGGTCGCTGCCGACGAGCGCGGCGTACTTCGAGGTCCACTTGTAGAGGTCCATCGTCGCGTGCAGGCACCCCGGCTGGTCGAGGTCCGGCTGCGTGGCGCGGGTCGGTGCGACCTCATTGAGCGGAACCGCCTCGGGCGTGAAGAACCGGAATGCGTCGTAGTGGGTGCAGTGCACTCCCTGCTCGTCGACGACGTCGCGGATCTCTTGCGGCGCAAGGCGGAGCGGCCACGACTCATGACGCACGCCCTCCTGCTCGAGGCCGTAGACCATCGCCCACTCGTGCAGCCCGAAGCACCCGAGTCGCGGCGCGCGCTCCGACGTACGCCGGACGAGCCCCTCGATCCACGCGAGCCCGTCGCGTCGTCGCGCGAAGTGCGCCGGGTCGACCGTCACGACGCCGTCGGACACCACGCGGTACGCCGGATCCTGGGCCAGCTCGGTCGCGCCCGACACCGCGACCCCGAGACCGGGATGCCATCGCCGCAGCTGGCCGGCGCGGGTGGGGTAGTACTCGAAGAGGAAGTCGTCGACCGGGTGCCGACGGCCGCGCGCGGCCCGCTCGAGGCGTCCTGCCGTCCACGCATCGACGCGACTCGCGTGCGCCTCGGCACGTGGGCGCCACTGCTCCTCGTCGAGGATGACCGGACCGTCGAGGTCGACGGGCGCCACGGCTGACATGTCCTCATTCTCGGGCATCGTCGCGGCGCGCGGCACCTGCGTCAGGTCGTGCGCCTCGACGACCCCCGCGTGCGGCGCGCGGGGCCCATGACGTCCTCGACGCTCAGCCCGAGCTCGGCCGCCGCGGCCTCGAGCCACAGACCGGTGAGCCGGGCCTCGGGCACGTCCGGGTCGTGCAGCGAGACCTGCACCGCCAGGCCGTCCATGAGCGCGGCGAGGCGCACGGCGGTGGCCTGCGGGTCGGCGCAGGTGAACGTGCCCTCGGCGATGCCGGCGTCGATGACCTCGCGCAGCGTCTGGCGCCAGCGGGCGTCGAGCGCGCGGCGCAGCGCGCGGGCCTGGCTGTCGCGCAGCGCTCGGACCCAGACCTCCATCCAGAGCGTCCAGTTGCCGACCGCCGGGCCGGTGTCGGCCCCGAGCTCGCCGATGAGCCGGAGGCGCTCGAGCGCGGTGGCCCGCGGCGGGAGCAGCCGCGTCAGGTCGTCGTAGAAGTCGTCCTCGACCGAGCCGACCGCCTCGGCGAGGGCGCCGTCGAGGGTCTTGAAGTGGTAGACGACCAGTGCCGGGGAGGTGCCCGCCGCGGCGGCGACGTCGGCGATCCGCGCTCCCGCGAAGCCCTTCTCCTTGAGCACCTCGACGGCCGCCGCGAGGATGCGGCGGCGCCGCTCCTCGGGGTCCTTGGCGGCGAGCGACGAGCGTGGGGTCATCGGGCGTCCTCTCGAGCCACGGGCGGATACGCCGTACCCGCGCATCCTCGCGCAGCCGCCACCCGCTCGCCGCGCGGGGCGCGGTTGGCCAGCGCGCGTCGCGCGCGCGACGATGGCGTCATGACCGAGCCGACGCCCACGCCGTCTCCGCGGCCGAAGCCGCTCGACCTCGACGTCGACCTCGTGCCGGAGCAGACGACCGACGACACCGACGCAGGCTGGGGTGCGGAGCCGCGCGCCGAGAAGGACCCGGCCGCGGTGCTGCGCCGCTACCTCGACGAGACGCCCCCGCACCACGGCGACTGAGCGCGGCGGTGCGAGGGCGTCCCGTGAGCGGGTCGCCGCGCGATGAAGGCGGAGTTTGTTGCCTTCTATGCGATGCAGGCGTCCTTCAGTGGCTACGTCAGGCGTTGCCGGCCTTGAGGGAGTCGCGGATCTCGCGGAGGAGGGTGATGTCCTCGGGCTCCGGCTCGGCGGCCTCCTCGACGGCGGTGCGCTCGCGGTACTTGTTCATCGGGACGACGAAGACGAAGTAGACGACGAGCGCGGTGAGCAGGAACGTGATGATCGCCGAGAGCATCGCGCCCCAGCCGAGGCCGACTCCGGTGATGGCCCCGGTCTTCAGGTCCACGACGCAGGGGCCGCCGCCGTCGGGTCCCTTCATGCACCAGACGTAGGCGTTGAGGCTCTTCGTGCCGAAGATGCCGAGCAGCGGGTTGATGAAGTTGACGACGAACGCGTTGACCAGCGAGGTGAACGCGGCGCCGATGACGATGCCGACGGCGAGGTCGATGACGTTGCCGTTCGCGATGAACTCGCGGAATCCCTTGAGCATGCGTGACCTCCCGGTCGTCCGGCGAGCGGCGACTCGGGGGGCGCGCGCCGGCTCTCGCAGTCACGGACTGTAGCCAACGCTCCAGGGCCGCGGCGGCGATTCGGCCCGATTCCTGCACAAAGGGCCGCCGCGCGTCCGGGTCAGCGAGCGCGCAGAGTGACGGAGAGCCGTGAGCCGACGACGGCCGCCGCGATGTCGAGGCTCTGCTCCGGCGTCGTCGCGAGCAGCAGGACGGGACTCGACCCCGCCCCCGACGTCGACGCGCCCAGCAGTCCGGCGCCGCCGGACCCGGCCGGGGCGCCGACCGTGAGCACGCGCACCCGCGAGGCCACGACCTCCGCGCGCGCCGGGTTCGACCCGTCGCTCGCGCGCGCGGCCACCACGTCGACGAGGTCGCCGGGACGCACGCTCGCGAGCGTGGCGTCGTCGGAGAGCCGCACCGGTGTGGCGACGACGTCCGGGCCGAGGGAGTCGAGCAGAGCCCGCGCGACGACGTCGCGGTCGCGCACCGCCTCGCCGCTGTGCACCGGGAACGCGACCACGCGCCCGGTCACGGCGTCGACCGCGGCGACGGAGTCGGCGGCGAGGGCGTCGACCGGGCGCGCGACCACGACGAGGTCGTCGGCCGTCAGGGTGCTGCCGGGCACGAGGTCGTGCCGCGCCGTCGCGACCGGCCGCGTCTCGGGTGCGGGCGGGCGCAGGTCGGTCGCGAGCGCCCACACGACGACCCCTGCGAGGACGGCTGCGAGCGCGCGACGGTGTCGGCGCCAGCGGCGTTGCCACGCCGGCGGACGACCCGGCACCGGAGGACGGCGTACGCCGTGCCCTGACGCGGGTCGGGACGGGGAGCGGCTCGGGCGGGGGAGGAGGCGCACCCGCGCACGCTAGGCGCGCGGTGCGGCGCGACGGGCGTGCCGTCCACAGCCGCCAGGGTCAGGCGGCGGAGCCGGACGTGCCCGAGCCACCGGAGCCGGACGAACCCGACGACTCACCGGACGAGCCCGACGAGGAGGAGCCGGAGGACGAGGAGCCGGACTTCGACCCTGAGTCGGACTTCGCGGACGACGAGTCGTCGGAGGAGGACGAGCTCGACGCGGGCACGGTCGAGGACGAGCCCGAGCGGCTGTCGGTGCGGTAGAAGCCCGAGCCCTTGAAGACGATGCCGACGGCGTTGTAGAGCTTGCGCAGCTTGCCGCCGCACGCCGGGCACTCGGTCAGGGCGTCGTCGGTGAACGACTGCACGACCTCCAGCGGCTCGCCGCAGGCGGTGCACGAGTACTGGTAGGTGGGCACGGCGTACTCCTCGCGCGGGCGGATCTCGTTGGCACTCGGGGTGGTGGAGTGCCAATGATGCCAAAGCGCGGGCGCCGCGGCCAACTGCCGACCCCGCCGGCCGGCGCTCGCGCTCGCTCGGGGCCACGGTCAGGCGTGCGCGAGGCGCCCGAGCTCCTGGCCGTCCTTGTCGACCAGCACGAGGAAGGCGCCGTCGAAGCCGACCGTGGTGGCCTTGGTCAGCCAGCCGGGCACGTCGACGTTGTCGCAGCCGACGAGCGTGCTGAACCCGGCCGTGACGACCAGCCCGGAGGAGTCGGCGGCCCAGCGACCTGCCGTCCCGTTGCAGCCGTCGGTGGCCGAGTAGCTGCCGTCTTCGCGGAAGGTGACGCCTGCCGCCGCGTGCACGAGCCCGCTCGTCGACGGCCCCGCCCCGGCCGCGACCCAGGAGCCGACGAGCTGTGCGCGGGTGGCGGGCGTGAGCGTGGCGGGCAGAGGCGCCGGCGGGGCGAGCGTCGCCTTCAGGGCCGGCGTCAGCGTGGGCGGGTCGGCCAGCGCCGGGAGCAGGTTCGGGCCGGGCGTGGGTCGGCCACCCCGGCGCAGGCGCGCCACCACCGTGCCGTCGCGCGAGAGCAGCGTCACGCCGCTGGTGTCCACCGCGTAGTCGGAGGCTGCGGCCAGCCAGGGCGGGGTGAGGTCGCGGCCCGAGGAGATGCAGGCTCCGTCGCCGCCCTGGAGCGACGCGGTGAACAGCGACACCCCGCCGGCGCGCCAGCTGCCCATGAGGTAGCCGCACCGCTGCCACAGCGAGAGGTCCTCGCCGATGCGGAGCACCGTGCCCGACTCGACGCCGGCCGCATCGACGACCAGCCACGACCCGACGAGCGTCGACGGGTCCTCGGTCGCTGCGCGCGACGCGAGGGGCGACCCTGTCACCGACGACCCGGGAGCGGCCGTGAGCCCGCAGGCGGCGAGCAGCAGCGCGGAGCAGCCGAGGACGACACCGCGGAACCCCATGGCGCTCATGCTCCTCCGACGTGACGCGGCCCACAGCCGTTCCGCGTGATGTTCACCTCGTCGCAAACGCCGCGGAACCGGATGGAGACGGCCGACCCGGATGTTGAGACCGACGACGAAGGAGGTGATCGACATGACGGCAACGACGGAGTTCTCCCCCGAGATGGTGGAGGACGTGTATGCGCTGTGGGACCGACTGCGTGCAGAGGCGATCAGCGAGAGAGACCGCCACGAGATCGACGACATCTTCGCGCGGCAGCTCCCCTGACGGGATCACCCTCGCGTGACGAGCGCGCGACACGACGACGGCGCGGGTGCGCAGTCCCCTAGGGTCGGGACCTCCACGAGGAGGCGACGATGACGGTCGAGGCCATCGGGCTCGGCAAGACCTACGGGAGCACCCGCGCCGTCGACGCGCTGTCCTTCGAGCTCCGGCCCGGGATGGTGACGGGTTTCCTCGGGCCCAACGGCGCCGGCAAGTCCACGACCATGCGGCTCATGCTCGGTCTCGACGGCGGCGAGGGCAGGACGCTGTGGGACGGCAAGCGGCTCGTCGAGCACGACCATGTGACGCGCGTGGTCGGGGCCCATCTCGACGCGAAGTTCTTCCACCCCTCGCGCAGTGCCCGCAACCACTTGCGGATGCTCGCGACCGAGGCGTCGATCCCCTCGTCGCGCATCGACGAGGTGATCCGGCTCGTCGGGCTCGACGAGGTCGCGACCAAGCGGCCGTCGGGCTTCTCCCTCGGCATGGGGCAGCGGCTGGGACTGGCCGGAGCGATCCTCGCTGCGCCGAAGGTGCTGCTCCTCGACGAGCCGGCCAACGGCCTCGACCCGCAGTCCATCCAGTGGCTTCGCGACTTCCTCCGGCACTACGCCGGGCAGGGCAACACCGTCTTCGTCTCGAGCCACCTGCTCTCCGAGATGTCGCTCATGGCCGACCACCTCGTCGTGATCGCCGCCGGGAGGCTGATCGCCGACGAGTCGATCGTCGACTTCGTCGCGCGCAGCACGCGCAACGACGTGCTGGTGCGGTGCTCGGACCCCGCGGCGCTGGCGGCCGCGCTGACCGCCGAGGGCGTCGTCGCCGTGGCCGAGGGACCGGACGGGCTTGCCGTGCAGTCCGCGGACACCGACCGCGTCGGCGACGTCGCGTTCCGGGCCGGTGTCTCGGTGCGCGAGCTGACGCGACGCACGGCGTCGCTCGAGGATGCGTTCCTCGAGCTGACGAACGACCAGCAGCAGTTCCGGACCGGGGACGTCGCGTGATCGCCGCCCTGCGCTACGAGTGGGTCCGCGTCACGACCGTCCGCTCGACGAGACTGCTGCTCGGCTTCGTCCTCGTGCTCTCGACGCTGCTCGCCTGGCTCTTCGCGAATCAGCAGCCCGCCTTCGACGACCAGGGCAACGAGGTCGGGCTCTCGCCCGTGGACTGGTGGGGTGCCTTCGGCGGGCCGCTCCCGCTCACCGCCGTCCTCGCGTCGGTCGTCGCGGCGCAGGCGATCGGACAGGAGTACCGCTTCGGCCTGATCCGCCTGACCCTCACGGCCTTTCCCGACCGCGTGCAGATCCTCGTCGCCAAGCTCGTGGTGGTCGTCGGCGCGGGAGCGGCCCTCACCCTCGTCTCGTTCCTCGGCAGCGCGCTGGGCGTGACGCTGCGGGGCCACCCGCTGCCGCCGGCGGACAGCCCGACACCGGACGGGACCTTCCTGCTGCGCGGCACGGTGTTCGTCGTGCTCTGGGCGTTGTCGTCCTTCGCTCTCGCCGGCGTCACACGGCAGACAGGGATCGGCATCGCCGTCCCGATCGTCTCCGGGCTCGTCGTGGAGCAGCTGCTCACGGCGCTGCTCGCCGACCGCGTCGGATGGCTCGTGCGCAACCTGCCGTGGAGCTCGGCCGGCCGATGGGGCGAGGACGTCAGGACCGCTGGTCGTGGCGCCCTGTTCGGCCAGGACGTGAGCGTCGGCTGGGCTGCGGTCGGAGTGTTCGCCGTGTGGGTCGTGGCGTTCCTCGCGGTCGAGGTCGTGGCGTTCCTGCGGCGAGACGCCTGATCGTTAGGCTCGCGGGCGTGAGCGCAGCCCGAGGTGACGAGGTCGTCGCCGTCGCGCTCGGTGGAGTCGTCGGTGCTCTGGCTCGTGCAGCGATCTCGACCGCGGTCCCGCACACGGACCGCGCGGCGTGGCCGTGGGCGACGTTCGTCACGAACCTGCTCGGCTGCCTCGTGCTCGGTGTCCTGCTCGACTGGGTCGACCACCGTCAGCCGGAGTGGAAGCGGATCCACCCGCGACGTGCGCGTCTCGCCCGACCGCTCCTCGCGAGCGGAGTGCTCGGCGGTTTCACCACGTTCTCGACCTTCTCGGTGGAGGCCTACGGCCTGCTCGCCACGGGGCGCGGCGCCGCCGCGCTGGCCTACGCGATCGGCAGCGTGCTCCTCGGCGTCACGATGGTCGTGGTGGGGCGTGCGCTCGGGGCCGCCGCCTTCGGTGCGGCTCCGCTCGACCTCCGCGAGGACGAGGCGCTGTGACTCCGCTGACGGTCATGCTCGTCGCCCTCGGTGCGGCGGTCGGTGCACCCGCGCGCTACCTCGTCGAGAAGCGCCTCGCGGGCGCCTATCCCTGGGGCACGTGGGTCGTGAACGTCGTCGGCTCCGCCGTGCTCGGAGCCACCGCCGGCTACGTCGTCGGCCCGGGCGCCTCGGGGTCCACGGCCGCGCTCGTCGCCCTCGTGGGCACCGGCTTCTGCGGGTCGCTCACGACGTTCGGCGGGTTCGCCGCGCAGGTCCTCGACCTCGCCGCGTCACCCACGGGGACGCCGCTGTCATCGCGGTCCTGGCGCGCTTTCGGTTACGGGACGATCTCGGTCGTCGCCTGCGTGGCGATCGCCGCCGCCTGCTACGCCGCCACCTCGCGATGACGGGCTGATCGCGGGGTCAGGACACCTACTCTGTGGCCGTGCGCAGACTCGGCAAGGTCCTCGGGATCATCGGCATCGTCCTCCTCCTGCTCGTCGTGGTGGTGGCGTCCTACGGCGCCTGGACGGTCCGCCGGTCCTTCCCGCAGACGGCCGGCGAGATCACGCTGCAGGGGCTCACGGGCACGGTCGACGTGCTCCGCGACGACCGCGGCGTCCCGCACGTCTACGCCGACACCCCTGAGGACCTCTTCTTCGCCCAGGGCTACGTGCACGCGCAGGACCGCTTCTACGAGATGGACTTCCGCCGGCACATCACGAGCGGACGGCTGTCGGAGATGTTCGGGAAGTCGCAGGTCGACACCGACAAGTTCCTGCGCGTGTCCGGCTGGTACCGCGTGGCCGAGAGGGAGATCCCGCTGCTCTCGGCCGAGACCCGGCGCAACCTCGACAGCTACACCCAGGGCGTCAACGCCTATCTCGCCGACCACTCCGGCGCGACCGTCTCCCTCGAGTACGCCGTGCTCTCGCTCACCAACAAGTCCTACACGATCGAGCCGTGGACGCCAGTCGACTCCGTCGCGTGGCTCAAGGCCATGGCGTGGGACCTCCGCGGCAACATGCAGGCGGAGATCGAGCGGTCCATCGAGAGCTCCATCGTGGGCACGGCTCGCACCGCGCAGCTGTTCCCGCCTTACCCCTACTCGCGGCACCGCGCGATCGTCGAGCAGGGCGCGGTCGTGGACGGCACGTGGGACCAGGGGGCCGCCGCCGGGCAGCAGGCTGTCGCGTCGAAGATGCCGGCGACTCCGGCTGAGGCCGTGCCCGCCCTGCTGCGCACCGGCGCCGCCGTCGCCGGTGTCGACGCCGTGCTCGGCCCGAACGGGTCCGGGATCGGCTCGAACTCGTGGGTGATCAGCGGCGACAAGACCGACACCGGCAAGCCGCTGCTCGCCAACGACCCGCACCTCGCGCCGATGATGCCGAGCATCTGGTACCAGATGGGCCTGCACTGCCGGGTCGTGTCGGCGCAGTGCCCCTACGACATGGCCGGCTACACGTTCTCGGGCACGCCGGGCGTGATCATCGGACACAACCAGACCGTCGGCTGGGGCTTCACGAACCTCGGTCCCGACGTCACCGACCTCTACCTCGAGAAGGTCGTCGGAGACACGTACGTCGTCGGCACCACGACGAAGCCGATCACGAAGCGCACCGAGGTCATCAAGGTCGCGGGCGGCGACGACGTCAGCATCACGGTCCGCGAGACCGAGCACGGTCCGATCGTGTCCGACGTCTCCGACGAGCTCACGACCGTGGGCAAGGACGCGCCGAACGGGCTGGTCGCACCCCCGCAGGGCGACGGCTACGCCGTGGCCCTGCGCTGGACGGCGCTCACGCCGGCCCGCACCGCGGACGCCATCAACGACCTCGACACGGCACAGACGTGGGACCAGTTCCGCACGGCGGCGTCGGAGTTCACCGTGCCGGCGCAGAACATGGTCTTCGCGTCGACCGACGGCACGATCGGCTACCAGACGCCGGGTCAGATCCCGATCCGCGAGGGCTACGACGGGAAGTACCCGGCCCAGGGCTGGGACCCGAAGCAGAGGTGGGCCGGCTACATCCCGTTCGACGCGCTGCCGAACGTCAAGAACCCCGACGACGGCTGGGTCGTCACCGCCAACAACGCGTCGGTCTACCAGGACTACCCGTACTTCATCACCGACGACTGGTCCTACGGCGCGCGAAGCCAGCGCATCACCGACCTCGTCAAGCTCGCGACGTCGGGCACGGCGAAGATGACGGCCGACACGATGCGCACGATCCAGTTCGACACGTGGAACGAGAACGCATCGTTCCTCGTCCCGCGCATCACGGGCGCGAAGGTCTCGGGCGCCACGGCAGATGCCGTGAAGACCCTCTCGGCTTGGGACTTCACGCAGCCTGCGGACTCCGCGCCGGCGGCGTACTTCAACGTGTTCTGGAAGAACCTGCTGCTCGACACGTTCGGCGACGAGCTCCCCGCCGACTACCTGCCGGACGGCGGGGACCGCTGGTTCACGGTGGTCCGCACGCTGTGGGACAACCCCCGGGACCCGTGGTGGGACGACGTCACGACCAAGGACAAGGTCGAGACCCGTGACGACGCCGTCGTGCGTGCGCTGGACGAGGCCACCACCGAGCTCGGCGGGCTTCAGGGCTCCGACCCGTCCGGGTGGAGCTGGGGGAAGCTCCACACGCTGACCGTGCAGAACCAGACGCTGGGCAAGTCCGGCATCGGCCCGGTCGAGAAGCTGTTCAACCGTGGACCGATCACCACGAGCGGTGGTGGCTCGATCGTGAACGCCACCGGGTGGGCTCCGGCCAAGGGCTACGCCGTCACCTGGATCCCGTCGATGCGGATGGTGCTCGACTTCTCGAACCTCGATGCCAGCACCTGGGTCAACCTCACCGGCGCCAGCGGTCACGCCTTCAACTCTCACTACGTCGACCAGCTCGACGCGTGGCAGAACGGAACGACCTACCCGTTCGCGTTCAGCGCAGCCGCGGTCCAGGCCGCGGCGAAGGACCACCTGGTGCTGAAGCCGGCCTGATCAGGCGGGGAGGAGCTGCGGCCGGACCGCGGCGCGTCCGATCGACGCGGCGACCGGCACCGACCGGCGGTAGAGGTGACCCCAGGCGACGGCGTGGGTCGGGCACGCCATGTCCATCCCGCTGCGCCCGTCCGGGATGAGGTACGTCGTAGCAGCGTGGTCGCACCAGCAGCAGAGCACGGGGTGCGCCTCCTTCGGTCGTGGTCCTCGCTCCCAGGGGACCACCACGACGTGCCCGAATCCACCAGCACGGCACAACGTGAGCAACACGTGAGCGACGGCGGGCGACGCGGGCGTGGGTACCCTCGGCGTGACGGTGACGGGAGGCGGGGGGCGATGGGTCACGACCACGGGCACGACCACGGCCTCGGTGCCGCCGCGGTGACGCACCGCGGACCGCTGGCGTGGGTGCTCGCGATCTCCTCGACCATCCTGGTGGTCGAGGTGGTCGGGGCGTTCCTGTCCGGCAGCCTCGCGCTCCTCGCCGACGCCGGGCACATGCTCACCGACGTCGCCGGGCTGTCGATGGCGCTCGTCGCGGCGACGCTCTCGCTGCGGCCCGCGACGCCCGAGCGCACCTGGGGCTACCACCGCGCGGAGGTGCTCGCCGCCGCCGCGCAGGCCTCGCTGCTGCTGGCCGTCGGCGTCTTCGTCATCGTCGAGGGCGTACGTCGCCTCCTGGAGCCGCCCGAGGTGCAGTCCGGCCTCATGGCGGTGTTCGCGGTGGTCGCGCTCCTCGGCAACGCCGTGTCGATCCTGTTGCTGAGCCGGATCCAGAGCGGCAACCTCAACACCCGCGCGGCGTTCCTCGAGGTCGTCAACGATGCGCTGGGTGCGCTCGCCGTCCTCGTCGCGGCGCTGCTCATCACGTGGGTCGGGTGGCTGCGCGCCGACGCCGTCACGTCGATCGCCATCGGCCTGCTCATCGTCCCCCGTACCCTGCGGCTCCTGCGCGAGACGGTCGACGTGCTGCTCGAGGCGACCCCGCGCGACGTCGACCTCACGGAGGTGCGCGAGCACATCCTCGGCGCGTCGCACGTCATCGCGGTGCACGACCTGCACGCGTCGCGGGTCTCGAGCGACCTGCCGATCGTCACGGCCCACGTCGTCGTCGAGGACGACTGCTTCCACGACGGCCACATCCCGCCGCTGCTCGACGAGCTGCAGTCGTGCCTCGCCGACCACTTCGACGTCGCGCACTCGACGTTCCAGTTCGAGCCGGCCGGGCACGGCGACCACGAGTCCGGCCGTCACGACTGAGCACGCTCGCGCGACGGCATAGCCTGCGGGCATGACGCATCCCGTTCGAGCCGCCATCGAGGCACGTGACATCGACGCGTTGAAGGCGCAGTTCGCCGACGACATCGTCTTCAACTCCCCTGTGGCCTTCCACCCGTTCACCGGGCGTGAGACCGTCGCCGAGGTGCTGACGCAGGTGATGGAGGTCTTCACCGACTTCGCCTACGTCGACGAGCTCGCCGGTGACGGCACGCACGCGCTCGTCTTCTCGGCGGGCGTCGCCGGTCGCACCGTGCTCGGTCTCGACCACCTGCGCTACGACGCCGACGGGCTCGTGTCCGAGTTCACCGTGATGGTCCGCCCGCTGTCCGGTCTCATCGCGCTCGCCGAGGCGATGGGGCCGCGCGTCGCCCACCTCGCGAAGGGCTGAGGCCCACGTCCCTCCGTCAGCGGCAGGTCGCGGAGCTCGCCGAACGGCTGCGCGCCGCGGGGTGCGTCTACGCCGAGGACGAGGCGGTCCTGCTGCTCCGGGAGACGGCCGATCCTGACCGTCTCGAGGGCATGACGCTGAAACGGATCGAGGGCTGGCCGCTCGAGCAGGTGCTCGGACGCGCCGAGCTGTGCGGAGTCCGGGTCCCTGTCTGCGACGGGGTGTTCGTGCCTCGCCGGCGCAGCGAGCTGCTCGTGCGCGAGGCGGTAGCAGCGGCATCGGAGTGCCCTCGGCGTCCCGTCGTCCTCGACCTGTGCTGCGGCAGCGGCGCCGTGGGCGTCACCGTCGCGACGCTGCACGGCGGCGTGGAGCTGCACGCCTCCGATCTGGATCCCGCTGCCGTGAGCTGTGCGCGCCGCTACGTCGAGGGTGTCGGCGGTGCGGTCTACCTGGGGGACCTCTTCGACCCGCTCCCCGACTCGTTGCGCGGGCGCGTGGACGTGCTCGTGGCCAACGCGCCCTATGTACCGACGGACGAGCTCGCGTTCATGCCCGTCGAGGCCCGCGAGCACGAGCCGCGCATCGCGCTCGACGGCGGGGCGGACGGCGTGGAGATCCAGCGCCGCGTCGTTGCCGGCGCGCGCGAGTGGCTCGCCCCGGGCGGCCACCTCCTCGTCGAGACGAGCTCGCGCCAGGTGCCGCTGACGGTCGCGGCTTTCGGAGCCGCGGGACTCGTCACGCGCGTCGCGACCGACGACGACCTCGAGGCAACGGTCGTGATCGGTTCCTAGCCTGCTGCGTCGTGCCGCCGGTCGGTCCGATCGTCACGAGTCTTCGTCCGTTCTCGGACGGCTGAAAGATGCTGTGGATGAACGGTCTTCGGAGGGGTGCACTGTCAGAGGTCGTCCCTGGAGTTCGACCCATGAGCTCGATCGTCGACTTCCCGCCCGCGCCGTCGGTGACGGCTGCGGTGCGCGCTCGGCGAGCCGCATCACCTTCGTCGCCCCGGCCCGCCGCCCTTGAACCCCTCGCACTCCAGAGAAAGGACCGGCAAGATGCGCGGGTGAGCACTCCAGCCGACGACGGATCAGAGGATCCGACCTTGGTCGTCCCCGGAGGCTGTGGCGGTGAGCGACGTGCTGGATGAGGGGCCGTTCTTCCACGGCACGAAAGCCGAACTGCGGGTGGGCGATCTCCTCGCCGCGGGCTTCCGGTCGAACTACGGGCCCGATGTCCTGATGAACCACATCTACTTCACCGCGCTGCCTGACGGTGCCGGGCTGGCTGCGGAGCTCGGGGCAGGCGACGCTGCTCCGCGCTGATGAGCGTGGCGAGATCACCAACTAGCCGACGCCGACCTCGCGCTCGAGCTCGAGGGCCGGCGGGCCAGGCTCCGTCAGACCCTCGGAGCTGACCGAGGGCAGCCGCAGGGCCCATCTCGACGGCACGATCAAGGACGTGGCGGCCTGCGTCGATGAGTGGGCATGGGGATCCGCACGGTGGCCGTGGTCGCCCTGGCCGGGTGGGTCGGGTGGCTGCTGTTCCACGGCGTCGTGCGCCGGAAGGTGCCCTGGGTCGGGATCGCCGTCATCAGCGTTCCTCTCGTGCTGCTGTTCTGGACCGAGCGGCAGTGGATCTCGGCCGAGCGGGAGTTCTCCGCCGTGGCGCGCTCCATCGCCCCGGGCAGCGCGGGCGTGCACTGCCAGCGGATGGGCGAGGCCTTCGTCTACGCGAGCGGTGACCTCGGGCGGGTGCAGTTCGACGAGAACGGCCGCCCGGACGGCCCCGCGATGATCACCTACGAGACCTGCCAGCGGCTCACCGAGTACGCCCACGAGAGCACGTTCGACCGGATGAGCCCGTCGCTCGACCTCGTGATCGCCGTGCACGTGCTGAGCCACGAGTCGTGGCACCTGACCGGCGACGGATCCGAGGCCGACACGGAGTGCCGCGCCATGCAGAGCGACGCCGCGGTCGCCGAGCGGCTCGGCGCCACGCCGCAGCAGGCGCGTGGTCTCGCGGAGACGTATGCCGCGGCCGTCTACCCGGAGATGTCGTCGGACTACCGCACCAGCGACTGCGTCAAGGGTGGCCGGCTCGACCTGACCCCGGACGACGGTCGCTGGCCCTGAGCCACGGAGGCGTAGCGCGTCCAACCCTGCGCGCACCCCGTAGGGTCGGCTCGTGCGCAGCGTCGAGGAACACCTGCAGTCCGTCCTGGCCGACGTCGAGCCGCTCTCGCCGCTCGACGTCACGCTGGTCGACGCCCGCGCCTGCGTGCTCGCGGAGGACGTCGCGGCACCATGGCCCCTGCCGCCCTTCGACAACGCCGCCACCGACGGCTACGCCGTGAAGGCCGCCGACCTGCTCGCCGCGAGCGACGGGAAGCCGGTCGTCCTGCGCGTCATCGACGACGTGCCCGCGGGCTACCGCGCGAGCACGGAGCTGCGCGAGAGCACGGCCATCCGGATCATGACGGGCGCGCCGCTGCCCGAGGGCGCCGAGGCCGTCGTGCCGCTCGAGTGGACCGACTGCGGGATGCCCGAGGTGCGCATCACGCGCAGCGTGGCGCGCGGGGCCAACGTCCGTCGGCGCGGCGAGGACGTCGGGCTCGGCGACGTCGTGGCGACGGCCGGCACGGTGCTCGGCCCGCGCGACATCGCGCTGCTCGCCGCCGTCGGGCGCGGTCGCGTCCTGGTGCACCCGCAGCCGCGCGTCGTCATCATCTCCACGGGCAGCGAGCTGGTGGAGCCCGGCTCGCCGCTCGCCCCCGGGCTGATCGCCGACTCCAACGGCGTCACGATCGCCGCCGCGGTCCAGGAGGCCGGGGCCATCGCCTACCGCGTCGGCCCGCTGCCCGACGACGCGAGCACGCTGCTCGCCGCGCTCGAGGACCAGCTCGTCCGCGCCGACCTCGTCGTCACCACCGGCGGCGTCAGCGCCGGCGCCTACGACACCGTGAAGGCCGTGCTGTCGCGGCTGGGCACGGTTGAGTTCACGACGGTCGCGATGCAGCCGGGGATGCCGCAGGGCCACGGGGTGATGGGACCGGAGAGCACGCCGATCTTCACCCTGCCCGGCAACCCGGTGTCGGCCTACGTCTCGTTCGAGGTCTTCGTGCGTCCGGTCATCCGGCGCATGCTCGGGCACCAGCAGATCTACCGCCCCGTCGTCCGCGCCGTGCTCGTCGACACCCTCCTGTCGCCGGCGGGCAAGCGGCAGTTCGCCCGCGGTCACCTCGCCGTCGAGGACGGTCGCTACGTCGTGCGCCCGGCCGGCGGCCAGGGGTCGCACATGCTCGGCGCGCTCGCGAAGGCCAACGCGCTCGTGGTCATCCCCGAGGACGTCACCGAGGTCAAGCCCGGCACCGCCGTGGCCGTCCTGCGACTCGACGAGGTCTGATCGCCATGAACGACAAGGGATCTCCCGCTCAGGGGTTCACGCACGTCGACGCGTCCGGTGCGGCGCGGATGGTCGACGTCAGCGGCAAGGACGTCTCGGTCCGCACGGCCACGGCGACCGGTCGGGTGCTCGTGTCGGCCGACGTCGTCGCGCTGCTGCGCGGGTCCGGCGTACCGAAGGGGGACGCGATCGCGGTCGCGCGGATCGCGGGGATCCAGGCCGCGAAGCGCACGCCCGACCTCGTGCCGCTGTGCCACCCGATCGCGATCCACGGTGTGACGGTCGACCTCGAGGTGCTCGACGACGCGGTGGCGATCACGGCCACGGTACGCACGGCGGACCGGACGGGTGTCGAGATGGAGGCGCTCACGTGCGTCGCCGTCGCCGGGCTCGCGATGGTCGACATGGTGAAGGCCGTCGACGCGGGTGCCACGATCACCGACGTGCGCGTCGAGGAGAAGACCGGCGGCAAGACCGGGCTGTGGCGCCGGGTCGGTGACGCCTGATGCGCGCCCTCGTCGTCGCTGTCTCCACCCGCGCCGCCGCCGGTGTCTACGCCGACCGCACGGGTCCCGTCATCGTGGAGGCGCTGGCGGGCCTGGGCTTCCACGTCGACGGCCCGACCGTGGTGCCCGACGGCCCGGAGATCGAGAGCATCCTGTCGTCGGCCGTGCACGACGACTACGACGTCGTGGTCACGACCGGCGGCACCGGCCTGTCCCCGACCGACGTGACGCCCGAGCACACCCGGGCCATCGTGCGCCGTGACGTGCCGGGCCTCGCCGAGGCGATCCGGTTCGCCGGGCTCAACGCCGGGATCCCGACGGCCGCGCTCTCGCGCGGCATCGCCGGGACCGCGGGGAACACACTGATCGTCAACCTCCCGGGCTCGCCGGGGGGCGTGAAGGACGGGCTGGCCGTCCTCGCGCCGGTGCTGGTCCACGCCGTGGAGCAACTGCGCGGCGGTGGGGACCACGGGGTGACGTCATGACCGAGGGCTGGCCGACCAACCTCACCGAGGGCGCGATCACCCTGCGTCCGCTGCGGCAGCGCGACGCGCGCGAGTGGCGCTCGGTCCGGGCGCGCAACGCCGAGTGGCTGCGGCCGTGGGAGGCCACGAGCCCGGAGCCGGCGGCCGAGGCGCCGCCGACCTACTCCGCGATGGTCCGTCGGCTCAAGGCGGAGGCGCGCGAGGGACGCACGATGCCGTTCGTCATCGCCTTCGGCGAGGTCCTCGTCGGGCAGCTCACCGTGGGGGGCATCTCCTGGGGCTCGCTCCGGTCCGCGCACATCGGCTACTGGGTCGACCAGCGGGTGGCCGGTCGCGGGATCATGCCGACGGCGGTCGCCATGGCCACCGACCACTGCTTCGCCGTCGGGCTGCACCGCATCGAGATCAACATCCGGCCGGAGAACCTCGCCTCACGACGCGTCGTCGAGAAGCTCGGGTTCCGGCCTGAGGGTCAGCGACCGCGCTACCTCCACATCGATGGCGACTGGCGCGACCACCTCTCGTTCGCGCTCACCGTCGACGAGGTGCCCGGCGGCCTCGTCGCCCGCTGGAAGGCCTCCCAGACGCGCATCGTCTGACCGGGGCGGGCGCACCCCTCACGGCTGTCGGAGGGTGGGCGTAAACTCGTTGCATGCTCAACGACCTGCACTCGCACGCCGACGCCGACTTCTGGTTCGACCCGCTGTGCCCCTGGGCCTGGGTGACCTCCCGCTGGATGCTCGAGGTGGAGAAGGTCCGCGACGTCCAGGTCCGCTGGCACGTGATGTCGCTGGCCGTGCTCAACGAGGGCAAGGAGATCCCGGAGGAGTACCGCGACTGGCTGGCCACCGCCTACGGTCCGGTGCGCGTCGTCACGGCGGCGCGGCTCGCCCACGGCGAGGACGTCGTGCTCCCGCTCTACACCGCGCTCGGGACGCAGCTCCACCTCGAGAAGAACGAGGACCGTGCCGACGCCATCGCGAAGGCCCTCGCCGAGGTCGGCCTGCCCGCGGATCTCGCCGCCGCCGCCGACTCGACCGACTACGACGAGGCGCTCAAGACGAGCCACTACGCCGGGATGAACCCGGTGGGCATGGACGTCGGAACTCCGGTGATCCATGTCGCCGGTGAGGATGGCGGCCGCGTCGCGTTCTTCGGGCCCGTCGTGACCCCCGCGCCGAAGGGCGAGGCGGCCGGCCGGCTCTGGGACGGCACCCTGCTCGTGGCGGGGACGCCGGGCTTCTACGAGATCAAGCGCACCCGCACCGAGGGCCCCCGATTCGACTGAGGCACCGGCACTTCCTCCGGTAGTCGGTGACGCGCGTCGGGCGAGCCGGAGTCATCCGTACGCCGTTGTGCTGTGAGTCGCGACACGCCCACGGCGCGTGACGAGCTCGGTGCGCACCGAACGCGCGCGCGGCATCTAGCCTCGGACCGTGCCCTCCGGTTCCGGTCTCCTCTACGCGGCGATCATCGGCATGTGGGCGCTCGTGCTGGTCCCGATGTGGCTGCGTCGTCACGACGAGGCTCAGGAGTCCAAGTCGGCCGACCGCTTCGCTCGGGCGATGGGCACCCTGCGCCGCGGCGACGCCGGGTCGATCGGCGGCGGTGCCGCCCGCGAGGTCCTGATGCCGGGTCGGCCGCGGTCGGTCCGCGAGACGCAGGTCCTCGTCACCAACGCCGGGGCGGAGCTCAGCCCCGCGGCCGCGGCGGCCGGCCGTCGTCGTCGGGTCCTCGGTGTCCTCGGCGTCCTGCTCGTCGGCTGGCTCGTCCTCGCGCTCCTGCACACCGTGCCGCGCTGGACCGTGACCATCCCGGTCCTGCTCGTCGGGGGCTTCCTCGTCGTCGCCCGTCGGCAGGTGGCGCTGGCGGCCGACCTGCGCCGCCGCCAGGCCCGCCGGGTCACCCTCGCCGAGGCCGCACGAGCGGCCGAGGCTCGCTACGGCGCCGGTGAGGGCCGAGCCCGCCGTGGTGGCCGTGTCGTGGCTCCGGCCCCGGTCGCCTCGACGATGGCCGCCGTCTCGCACATCGACGTCCCGGTCGAGCGCGTCGCCGTGACCGACTCCTGGCACGCGGTCCCCACGACGCTGCCCACCTACGTCACCGCACCTCGCGCCACCACGATGCCGCGGGTCATCGACCTGACCACGCCGGGGTCGTGGAGCGGCGCCGCGATGGTCGAGCAGGCCCGCGAGACCCTGGCGACCGAGCAGGTGGCCGAGGGGCAGATGCGGGTCGAGACGTTCGAGATCGCCGTGCCGCGTGACCCGGCGATCCGGGCCGGCGTCATGGTCGAGCCTGCGACGTACTCCGACCGTTTCGTCGAGGACGACCTCGAGGTCGCGGCGCTCGCAGCCGAGGACGACCTCGACGAGCTGCTCGGCGACCCGCGCACGGGCGTGCACGGCCCCACGTGGCGCCGCGCGGCCAACGGCTGACACCGACACACGACGAGGACCCGGGGATCAACCCCGGGTCCTTGTTCCTTGTGGAGCTGAGGGGAGCCGTCGGTCGCCTGTCGGCGACCTCCTCCCGAGTCCCCACGCGTCACCAGTACAAGGAACAAGGACCCGGGGGATCAACCCCGGGTCCTTGTTCTTTGTGGAGCTGAGGGGACTCGAACCCCTGACCCCCTCGATGCGAA
>JADGOZ010000047.1 GCA_017882705.1 Candidatus Nanopelagicales bacterium
ACCGCACAGGACCGGAACGAGACGGAAGGCCGCCCGTGACCGAGCAGGACGCACCGCCGCGGCTGCGCGTCGGCGTCGTGGGCACGGGCCGTGCGGGTGCCGTGCTCGGGGCCGCGCTCGCCCGCGCCGGTCACCACGTGGTGGCGGCGTACGCCGTCTCCGACCTCTCGCGCCTCCGCGCCGAGGCGCTGCTCCCGGGGGTGCCGCTCGTGCCGGTCGAGCAGGTGCTCGCCGAGTCCGACCTCGCGCTGCTCACCGTGCCCGACGACGTGCTGCCCGGCCTCGTGGCCGGTCTCGTCGAGGCGGGGAAGTTCCACGCCGGCCAGTTCGTCGCGCACGCGAGCGGCCGCTACGGCTACGGCGTCCTCGACGCCGCGACGCGCGTCGGCTGCCTTCCGTTGGCGCTGCACCCGGTGATGACGTTCACCGGCACGAGCATCGACCTCGCCCGCCTGTCCGGCTGCCCGTTCGGCGTGACCTCGCCCGACCAGCTGCGTCCGGTCGCGGAGGCGCTCGTGGTCGAGATGGGCGGCGACCCGGTCTGGGTCAGCGAGGGCAACCGCGTGCTCTACCACGCTGCTCTCGCCCACGGCGCGAACCATCTCGTCACCCTCGTGACGCAGACCCTCGAGCTGCTCGCCGCCGCGGGCGTCGACCAGCCGTCGCGCCTCGTCGCGCCGCTGCTGTCGGCCGCGCTCGACAACGCGCTGCGCTACGGCGACGCCGCGCTCACCGGTCCGGTCGCTCGCGGCGACGCCGGCACGGTCGCGGCGCACGTCCGCGAGCTCGGCGAGGTGTCGCCGGAGGCGCGCGTCGCCTACGTCGCGCTCGCCCGTGTCACGGCCGACCGCGCCCTCGCCGCCGGCACCCTGCGTCCCGACGCCGCCGAGGCGTTGCTCGATGTTCTCGCCCGCACCGAGGAGGAGCACCGATGAGCTCGGAGACACGCGTCATCAGCTCGCGCTCGGGCCTGCGCTCGGCGTACTCCGCCCTGCCGACCGGCGCCCGCCGCGCGGTGGTCCTCACGATGGGCGCGCTGCACGACGGGCACGTCCACCTCGTGCGCGAGGCACGAGCGCGCGTGGGGGTCGACGGCCACGTCACGGTCACCGTCTTCGTGAACCCGACGCAGTTCGCCGCGGGCGAGGATCTCGACCGCTATCCGCGCTCGCTCGAGGACGACGTCGCGCTGTGCGCGCGAGAGGGCGCCGACCTCGTGTTCACGCCGTCGGTCGAGACGGTCTACCGCGACGCGAACCCGACCGTCACGGTGGACCCCGGGCCGCTCGGCACGCTGCTCGAGGGAGCCGTGCGACCCGGGCACTTCCGCGGCGTGCTCACCGTGGTCCACAAGATGTTCTCGCTCACCGGCGCGAGCCTCGCACTGTTCGGCGAGAAGGACTACCAGCAGCTCGTGCTGATCCGTCGGATGGTGCGCGATCTCGATCTCGCGGTCGAGGTCGTGGGTGTCCCGACCATGCGCGCCGATGACGGTCTCGCGCTCTCGAGCCGCAACGCCTACCTCTCCGACGCCGACCGCCGCCTCGCGCTCGTCGTGCCGCGCGCGCTCGTCATCGGCGCTGAGACGGCGCGCGAGGGCGGCAGTGCGCGCGGCGTCGTCTCGGCCGTGCAGACCTATCTCGACGACCACGACGAGATCGTCACCGACTATGCCGTCGTCACCGACCCCGACCTCGGCGCACCGCCCGAGGTCGGCGAGGCGCGCCTTCTCCTCGCCGTGCGGGTAGGCCCCGTGCGCCTGCTCGACAACGCTCGCCTCTCGCTCCGGAGCCCCGCATGACCCTCCGTCTCCCGCGCCGCCTCGAGGCACCGGCACCCGGCTGGACGCAGACGACCGACGTCGTCGTCGTCGGCTCGGGCGTCGCCGGCCTCACGACCGCGCTCAACGCCCGTGCGGCGGGCTACCGCGTGCTGCTCGTGACGAAGGCGCAGGTCGACGAGGGCTCGACGCGGTGGGCGCAGGGCGGCATCGCCGCCGCGCTCGCCGACGACGACTCCCCGGCCGACCACGAGATCGACACCCTCGTGGCGGGGGCCGGGCTGTGCGACCCCGATGCGGTGCACACGCTCGTGACGGAGGGCCCCGGCGCCGTACGCCGGCTCATCGGCCTCGGCGCGCGCTTCGACACCGACGAGACCGGCGACATCGCGCTCACCCGCGAGGGCGGACACCTCCGCGACCGCATCGCGCACGCCGGCGGCGACGCGACGGGCGCGGAGATCTCGCGCGCGCTCGTGGCCGCCGTCGAGGGCCGAGCGGGCATCGAGCTCATCGAGAACGCGCTCGCTCTCGACCTCCTGCTCGACGACCGTGGCGCGGCCCAGGGGCTCACCCTGCACGTCATGGGGGAGGGGCAGCGCGACGGCGTCGGCGCGGTTCTCGCACCCGCGGTCGTGCTCGCCACCGGCGGGCTCGGACAGGTCTTCAGCCTGTCGACGAACCCGTCCGTCGCCACCGGCGACGGCATGGCGCTCGCGCTGCGCGCCGGCGCGGCCGTGGCCGACCTCGAGTTCGTGCAGTTCCACCCGACCGTGCTCTGGATGGGCGCCGGCGCCACCGGCCAGCAGCCGCTGGTCAGCGAGGCGGTGCGCGGCGAGGGCGCGGTGCTCCGTGACGACGCGGGCGTGCGCTTCATGGAGGGCCAGCACCCGCTCGCCGACCTGGCCCCGCGCGACGTCGTGGCGAAGGCGATCATGCGTCGCATGCGCGAGACCGGCGCGAAGCACGTCTGGCTCGACGCGCGCGGCTTCGGCACCGAGATGTGGGAGCGCCGCTTCCCGACGATCCTCGCGTCGCTCCGGCAGATCGGCGTCGACCCGTCCGTCGACCTCATCCCCGTCGCACCCGCGCAGCACTACGCCTCGGGCGGCGTCCGCACCGACACCCACGGGCGTACGACGATCCCCGGTCTCTTCGCCGTGGGCGAGTGCGCCTGCACCGGCGTGCACGGTGCCAACCGGCTCGCGTCGAACTCTCTGCTCGAAGGTCTCGTCTTCGCCTCGCGCATCGGCGACGTGCTCGCGGCCGGCCTGCCCGAGCGCCGTGACCACGTGGCCCCGAGGTACTCCGGCACGGTGCTCGCCGCCTCGGCCCGGCGCTCGCTGCAGGCCGCGATGACCGAGGGCGTCGGTGTGCTGCGCTCCCGCGACTCGATGGCCACGACGCTCGGCGTCCTCGAGGCGGTCGGCGCCACGACGTCGTCCGACCCGCACACGGCGTCCTGGGAGACGACGAACCTGCACGCCGTCGCCACCGTGCTGACCGCCAACGCCAAGCTGCGCAAGGAGACCCGCGGGTCGCACTGGCGCGAGGACTACCCCGACACCGACGACGTGAACTGGCACGTCCGCCTCGTCACCGTGCTCGACGAGGACGGTCGTCTCGTCACCACGCAGGAGCCGGTGCCCGTCGCCACGACCCACCACACCGAGGAGCCGGTATGAGCCTGCGCCCCGCCAGTCTCGCCGCGCTCGAGGTGGCCGGCCTCGACCCGGCCTACGTCGAGGCGCTCGTGCGCTCCACCGTGGCCGAGGACCTCGACGGCGGGGTCGACGTCACGTCGGCGGCGACCGTCCCCGCGGACCAGCGCTCGACGATGGACCTCGTCGCGCGCGGCACCGGCGTGACCGCGGGCGTGCCCGTGGCGGCGGCCGTCTTCGACATCGTGTCCGAGGGCGACGCCGAGGTCGCTGTCGTCACGGGCGACGGCGCGCGCGTCTCGCGCGGCGACGTCCTGCTCACGGTCAGCGGCCGCACCCGCGACCTGCTCACCGCGGAGCGCACCGCGCTCAACCTGCTCTGCCACCTGTCGGGCGTCGCGACCGCGACCGCGCAGTGGGCCGACGCGCTCGAGGGCACGTCGGCGAAGGTGCGCGACACCCGCAAGACCACGCCGGGGCTCCGGGTGCTGGAGAAGTACGCCGTGCGCTGCGGCGGCGGCGTGAACCACCGCATGTCGCTGTCGGACGCCGCGCTCGTCAAGGACAACCACGTCGTCGCCGCCGGGGGAGTGGCCGCCGCGTTCGACGCGGTGCGAGCCATGTGGCCCGGGCTGCTCGTCGAGGTGGAGGTCGACTCCCTCGGCCAGCTCACCGAGGTGCTCGAGGCCGGCGCCGACCTCGTGCTGCTCGACAACTTCACGCCCGACCAGATGCGCCTCGCGGTCGGCATCGCGAAGGAGCACGCCGAGCACGCGGGCACGCCGCGCGCGCTGCTCGAGGCCAGCGGCGGCCTCACCCTCCCCGACGCGGCGGCCGTCGGCGCCACCGGCGTCGACTACGTCGCCGTCGGCGCCCTCACCCACTCCGCCCCCGTCCTCGACATCGGAGCCGACCTCCGCCCCCTCTAGACCGCCCCGCCCCCGATTTCCCGCCTGAATGTGCCCCGACGCGCGATAGGCGCGTCAGGAGCCCAAGGAGAGACGCATGCTGCTCGCCATCGACGTCGGCAACACGAACACCGTCCTCGGCCTGTTCGACGGTGAGGACCTCCTGCGCTCCTACCGGGTGAAGACCGACCCCCGTTCGACCGCCGACGAGTACCGCCTCACCTTCCGCGGCCTGCTGCGCGACGACCCGGACATCACCGGCGTCGCGCTGTGCTCGACGGTGCCCGCCGTGCTCCGTGAGATGCGCACGATGCTCGAGCGCTACTACACGCACGTGCCGCACGTCATCGTGGAGCCGGGCGCGAAGACCGGCGTACCCGTGCTCATGGACAACCCGAAGGAGGTCGGCGCGGACCGGATCGCCAACACCCTCGCCGCGCACCACCTCTACGGCGGCCCGTGCATCGTGGTCGACTTCGGGACGTCGACGAACTTCGACGTCGTCTCCGCGAAGGGCGAGTTCCTCGGCGGTGCCCTCGCCCCGGGCGTCGAGATCTCCCTCGACGCGCTGGCGTCGCGCGCCGCTCAGTTGCGCAAGGTGGAGTTCGTCCCACCGCGCTCGGTCATCGCGAAGAACACGGTCGAGGCGCTGCAGTCCGGGGCGCTCTACGGCTTCGCCGGCCAGGTCGACGGCATCGTGACGCGCATCATCGCCGAGCTCGGGGGCGAGGTCACCGCGGTGATCGCGACCGGCGGCCTCGCGCCCGTCGTCATCAAGGAGTCGTCGACGGTGACCGTGCACCGTCCCGACCTCACGCTGCAGGGCCTGCGTCTCGTGTTCGCCAAGAACACCTGACGACCGCGCGGCGAACGGCCGACCCCCGCGGGGACCGGCCGTTCGCCGCGTTCGGGTCGGCTAGGACAGGAAGCAGCCCTGGGAGGCGCCGGCCTTCCAGTTGCGCTGGATCAGGAAGTCGCGCGAGCCGAGCTTCATGTTCGCGAGGCCACCACCGCCGGCGGCGTACGTCGTGCCGAAGGTCCAGGCGCACTTGTCGCCGTTCTCCGCGCCCTGGCGGTCGTACCACGCGTTGAGGTCGGGGTCCGTGACGGTCTCCTCGAGCTCGTGGGCGAGCACGCTGATCATCGCGTCGACGCCCGGGTTGCCGTTCGGCGAGGCCGTCGTCTGCTGCGCGCAGCTGGAGATCTTCGGGCCGGTCGGGTCGCCGACGAAGGAGTACTTGATGTCGGAGCCGCTCAGCGTGGCGTGGGTGTGCCAGCCGCAGTACTGCGTGAGGAAGCCGCTCGACGCGGTGACGCCTGCGGCGGTCAGCACGAAGTAGACGCCGTTGGTGTCCTTGGGGAGCCGGCCCGAGACGATGGCGCTGCTGACGACTCCCTGGATCTGAGCGTCGGTGAGCGAGGTCAGGGTGCCGGCGTCGGTGGTCTCGCCCGCGAACCCGACCTTGTTCGCGACCTTGAGCCCCGCCCGGTCGGTGTAGGTCGTGTTGATGCCGAAGTAGGGCGAGCCGCCGATTCCGGCCGCGAAGTCCCGCAGGATCGTCTGGCTGCCGGGAGCCCAGGCGCCGTACCAGATGTAGTAGGCGTTGGTCCCGGCGCTCGCCGTCATGACCGGGCCGTTGTGGTAGGTGATGTTGGTCGACGACGCGGTCCGGCCCGCGTGGCCCTTCACCCGGATCGGGAGGGCCGCCTTGTCGATCGCAGCCGACGGCGTCGACGCCACCGCGTGATCCGACGTCGTGATGGCCGAGGCCGCGGGCGCGGCGAGCGCGGCGAGGGCGAGCGAGGTCGCGGCGGCGGCGGCCAGGGCGGTACGGCGCATCAGGTCTCCAGTCGGGCGGGTCGGTGCCTCGAGGGTAGGGAGCAGGTCGGCTCCGCCCCGAATCCGGAGAGGCTCCGACAAGGTAACCCTGACCTTGCCCTGAGGTCCGACCTCGCGCCCTCGGCCGTTCGGTGGATTCCGGTTGGCCGAGGGCGTGGAGCGGTGCCCTCAGGCAGCCATCGCGCAGCCCTGCGCGGGCGCCACGGTCCAGTTCCGCTGCACGAGAAGGTCGTGGCCGCCGAGCCGCACGTTGGTCCAGGCGCCGGCCGGCGTCCGGTGCAGCGGACCGTAGGTCCAGGCGCACTTGTCGCCGTTCTCGTTGAACCAGCGGTCGTACCAGCCGTCGAGGTCGGGGTCGGTGAGCGTCTCGTCGATCTCGTGGACCCGCGCACGAGGTCGGTGAGCACGGGCACGGCCGGCTTCGCCGACCAGTCGCCCTACCAGACGAGGTAGACCCTCGTGGGGGCCGTCATGAGCCGGCCGCCGTGATAGGTCATCGGGGCGGTGCCGCTGCCCGCGGTGAGCTTGGTGCGGCGGGTCGGCACGATCGCCTTGGTGCCACGGTGCCGCGGTCGCTTCGGCGGTGCGGGCAGGACGACCGTCGACGCGACGGCCCGGGCGGTCGCGGTCGCCAGTCGGTCGGACCCGGTCGTCGGGGACGGCGCCGCCGCGGCGCTCGGCAGGCCGACGGCGACCGCCGCGAGGCTGACGGCGGCGGACATGGTGAGGGCGCGCGGGATGCGCATGGGCACTCCCGCGGGTCTGGGAGCGCGACCGTAGGAGCGGGTGCGAGCGGGGAGAGCGGCGGTCCACAGCGGGGAGAGCGGCGGTCCACAGCGCCACGCCGGGGGTGGGACCCCTGTGCGCGGCGGCCGGGAGAG